>NZ_WHOR01000032.1:0-33250 GCF_013340925.1 Azospirillum formosense | reverse complement strand
GGCCATGCCCGCAGTCAGAACAATCTGGCGGGGGCGCTGGGCAAGGCTTCGGCCGCCGCGTCCGCCCGTTCCGCCTTGCCCAGCGCCTCCGCCAGATTGTTCTGACTGCGGGCATGGCCGGGGGCCAGCGTCAGCGCCAGCCGGTAGAGCGCCGTAGCGGCGGCGACATCCCGCGCGCCCAGCCGCAGGTCTGCGAGATCGCAGGCGAGATCCGGCGACAACGCGCCGCGGCGCACGGCGCCGGCCAGCAGAGCCGCCGCCCGGTCCGCCCGTCCCTGGCGTTTCAGGCATTCCGCTTGGCTGCGCGCGTAGGCGGGGTTCTCCGGCGCGCAGGCGGAGGCCCGGCGGAAGCGCGCCTCGCCTCCCGCGGGATCGCCCGCGGAGACGGCCAGAACGCCGAGGATGTTCCAGGCTTCGCCGTGGCCGGGGACCAGCGCCAGCGCACGGACCACTTGGCGTTGCGCCACCGCCCGGTCACCCCGCTGGAGCGCGGTAGCACCCGCGCGGAGGAAGTCCAGCGCGTCGTTCACGCGGCCCCCTGTGCTGACAATCGGATCATGACCGCAAGTCCAACGCGTTCAGCGCTTCCGCCCAAACCTCGGCGGCGCGGATGGGGTGGAGGTGGTGGTCGCCGGGATTCGGGCTGCGGAACGCCTCGGCGACCAGCCCGCTCTCCGGGTCGGTGATGCGCGGCGTGATGTCGACGAAGGGCAACCCGCGTGCCTCCGCCTCGTCGCGCAGGCGGGCGTTGTAGCGGTGGGTCAGTTCGGTGCGCTGGCGCAGCGTGGCGGTGACCTCATGCCGGGCACGCGCCACATTGCCGCGGGTCTCGCCGTCCCGGATGGTCGGCAGCACCGCCCCGGTCAGCACCAGCGTGGGATAGCCGCCCTCCAGCAGATCGTCCACGAAGGCGGCGCAGGCGGCCACCGACTCCTCCAGCTGCCGCTCGACGCCGTCGCCGTGCCTCTGCGCCCGCCACCAGATGACGAATCCGCAATCGACCTCGCCAAGCTGGATCACCGGAATGGCTTTCGGATCGGCGGGCAGCAAGGCGTCCTTGAAGAGAGCGACCGCATGAGTCCGGCTTTCCGGGTTGCGCAGCCCAACCGAGGTCGCTCCCGGAACCAGAAGACAGCGCGCCGGCCGGTCGAGCAGGCGGATCGTCGCGGCGATCTCGAAGGATTGCACGTGGCTGTCGCCGATGAAGAACCAGTCCCGCATGCCCCATGATCCACGCCGTCACGGGTGCATTGTGGAGCGGTGGCAGGCTGGGGGCAAACTGGAAAACGAAGAGAGGAGAGCTGTTTCAACCCTTTGGGTTCAGGGGCCACGCCACCCTTTGACGGGGTGCGCGAGGGGTGGCGGCCGCCCCTCGCAAATCACGTCACTCCCCGCCTCAACTGTCCTTCGGCTTGTGCGTGTCGCTGATCGGCTGGACCCCGGCCGGCGGCTGGTCCTGCTGCTGCTGGGGCTGCTGGTCCTGCGGCGGCTGCTGGTTCTGCTGGTTCTGCGGCTCCGGTTCGGGGCGGCGCGGGCCGGCCTTGACGTCGTTGTAGACGGCCTCGGCGACGCGCAGCAGGTCCTCCTTGGACATCCGCCCGGCCAGCGCGTAGGCCAGCGGCCCCTCCACCCAGTAGATGGTCGCCACGTCGCCGTTCTGCGAGAAGCCGAACTTGGCCGGGTTGCCGGAGCGCGGGGCACCGACGAACAGGGTGACGCGCTTGTTCGCCTCGTTCACGTACATGTACTGGGCGCCGGCGCCCAGTTCGGTGGGCAGCGACCGCCCGCCGATCAACCGCAGGCCGACCTTGCCCAGGTCCGGGCCGAAGACGTCGCGCCCGACGCGCTTGGACAGCCAGCTGTTCAGCTCGTCCTGGTTGTCGGCGCCAAGCTCGACCTGGAAGCGCTCGTCGGAGGTGTAGAAGCGGTGGGCCTGGGTGGCTTCCTCGGCGAAGGTCTGGAGCGTCTGGCGCTGCTGGACGACCGGCGACTGGTCCACCGCGCCGCGGCCCAGCCAGCCGCCGCCGGCACCGCCGACGATCAGCATCACCGCCGCGGCCATGCGCACCCAGGAACGGGCGTGCCAGGGGCCGGCGTTGTCGTTGCCGGGCATGCGCCCGCGCAGCTTGCCCGTCAACTCCTCGACCGGGCCGCTGGCCGGCTCGCGCAGCACCGGGTCGAAGAGCTCGTGCAGCAACGCGGCCTGGGCGCGGTAATCCTCGGCCCGGCGGGCGGCATCCGGGTCGTCGGCCAGCCATCGCTCAACGAAGAGCCGGCGTTCCGGAGCCAGTTGCCCATCCACGTAGGCATGCAGTTCGTCGTCCGTTACGCAATGCGCGTTCATCACTTCACCCGCCTGAGGGCCACCGAGCCCTCGTTCGCCAGCTTCGCCCTGACCGCCTCGCGCGCCCGCGAGAGGCGCGACATGACGGTCCCGATCGGCACGCCGAGCGTCTCGGCGACCTCCTCGTATTTCAGGCCCTCCAGCGCGACGAGGAGCAGCACCTTGCGCTGTTCCTCCGGCAGGTCGTCGAGCGCGCGCATCATCTCGCGCAACTCCACACGTTCCTCCTGCCGGGCCGGCGTCACCAGCTTCGACTCGACGCTGTCCACATCGACCTCGTCGGGCCGCGACGCTTTGGAGCGGACCTGATTGACATGGACGTTGTGCAGGATGGTGAAAAGCCATGCCCGCAGGTTCGTCCCCGCCTTGAAGGTGTCGGCGCGCGCCACCGCCCGCGTCAACGCCTCCTGCACCAGATCCTCGGCATCCGAACGGTTGCGCAGCAACGCGCGCGCGTAGCGGCGCAGCGACGCAATGTGGACTTCCAGCTCGACCCCGAACGTGCTCAACCGCGCACCCGATTGTTGCCTCGAAGGCTCCACGGACCGCCGGTTGGCGGATCATGGCACTCCTTCAGGTAGGAACGGGTGGCGCGGCCTCCCAGGGCCGAGCCCCATTCAGGACCCGGTACGCCAGGATGAACGCCCCCCGCTCTTCGTTTATTCCAGACTTTGATGCCCGTGCAGCAAAAATTCGGCGGAAAGGTGGCGGGACCGAAAAGCGTCCCCCTTGGAGCGCCACCTTGTGGCAAATCGCCGCTGCGCGCGGATGAGCCGCCTGTTCCGGCGCGCGGCTTGGCACAATCCACCGCACTGCGTCATAAGGGCGGGGCCATGGCACGCCATCACGACACCATCGAGATTCTGGTCACCGCCCGCCACCTGGAGGCCCAGGGCATCCGCCCGACCACGCGCATGCTGCGCCTGGCGCTGGGCGGCGGCAGCAACGCGGCCATCGCCCAGGCGCTGGCCATGGCGGAACTGACCCCTCTGGAAGACCTGATCCGGCGGCGGCGCGACCAGCTCGACCTCGACATCGCCAACGCCCGCCGCGCGTTGGCGGAACTGGAAGCCGAACAGGCCCGGCTGGACGAGCTGGACGATTCCTTGGCCGCGCTGGACAAAGCTTAGCCGAAAAAGAAAACCCCTCCCCCGGACGGTGCCGGGGAAGGGGAATCAAGCGCAGAACCGATCAACCGGCCTGATGCGCCTTGGCGTAGCCCAGCGATTGCAGCGCCTCGGCGATCTCCGGCAGGATGCCCGGATCGTCGATGGTCGCGGGGGTCTTGTAATCCTGGTTGTCGGCGATCTTCTGCATGGTGCCGCGCAGGATCTTGCCGGAGCGGGTCTTCGGCAGGCGCTCCACCACCACGGCGCGCTTGAAGTCGGCGACCGGGCCGATCTGCTCGCGCACCAGCTGGACCACCTCCTTGACGATCTCCTCGTGCGGGCGGGTCACGCCGGCCTTCAGGCAGAGGAAGCCCAGCGGCACCTGCCCCTTCAGGTCGTCGGCGACGCCGATCACCGCGCATTCCGCCACGTCCTTGTGGCTGGCCAGAACCTCCTCCATGCCGCCGGTGGACAGGCGGTGGCCGGCGACGTTGATGATGTCGTCGGTGCGGGCCATGATGTAGACGTAGCCGTCGTCGTCGATGAAGCCCGCGTCACCGGTCTGGTAGTAGCCGGGATAGTCGGACAGGTACGACTTCCTGTAGCGGTCGTCGGCGTTCCACAGCGTCGGCAGCGTGCCCGGAGGCAGCGGCAGCTTCACGCAGATGGCGCCGATGTCGCCGCGCGGCACTTCCTTGTTCTCGGCGTTCAGGATCTGCACGTCCCAGCCCGGCATCGGGCGGGTGGCGGAGCCGTACTTGATCGGGAACAGATGCACGCCCAACGGATTGCCGGAGATCGCCCAGCCGGTCTCGGTCTGCCACCAGTGGTCGATGACCGGAACGTTCAGATTGTCCTCGGCCCAATGCAGCGTGTCGGGGTCCGACCGCTCGCCGGCCAGGAACAAGGCGCGGAAGTGCGACAGGTCGTACTTCTTCAGCAGCTCGGCGTTGGGGTCCTCGCGCTTGATGGCGCGGAAAGCGGTCGGGGCGGTGAACAGCGTGCCGATCTTGTGCTGCTCGATCACCCGCCAGAAGGTGCCGGCGTCCGGCGTGCCCACCGGCTTGCCCTCGAACACCACCGTGGTGCAGCCGTGCAGCAGCGGGCCGTAGACGATGTAGGAGTGGCCGACGACCCAGCCCACGTCCGACGCCGCCCAGTACACCTCGCCCGGCTCGACGTTGTAGATGTTCCTCATCGTCCACTTCAGCGCCACGGCGTGGCCGCCGTTGTCGCGGATGACGCCCTTCGGCTGGCCCGTGGTGCCCGAGGTGTAGAGGATGTAGAGTGGGTCGGTGGCGGCCACCGGCACGCATTCCGCCGGCTCGGCCTTGGCGACGGCCTCCGCCCAATCCACGTCGCGGCCCTCGACCAGGGTCGCGGTCTCCTGCGGACGCTGGAAGACGATGACGCTGGACGGCTTGTGCTCCGCCTGCTCGATGGCGGCGTCGAGCATCGGCTTGTACTTGACGACGCGGTTCGGCTCGATGCCGCAGGAGGCCGAGACGATGGCCTTCGGCCGCGAGTCGTTGATGCGGGTCGCCAGCTCGTGCGGGGCGAAGCCGCCGAACACCACCGAATGCACGGCGCCGAGACGCGCGCAGGCCAGCATGGCGACCAGCGACTGCGGGATCATCGGCATGTAGAGGATGACGCGGTCGCCCTTTTCCACGCCCTGGGCGCGCAGCGCGCCGGCGAAGCGGGCGACCTGATCCTGAAGCTCGGCGTAGGTGATGGTCTGCACGGTCTTGGTGACCGGGCTGTCGTAGATGATCGCCGCCTGGGCGCCGCGTCCGGCCTCCACATGGCGGTCGACGGCGTTGTAGCAGGTGTTCAGGACGCCGCCGGTGAACCAGCGGTAGAAGGGCGCGTTGCTGTCGTCCAGCACCTTGTCCCAGCGCTTGATCCAGGTGATGTCTTCCGCCGCCTCGCCCCAGAATCCGTCGGGATCGGACAGGGAACGGGCATGCATCTGGTTATAGCGATCGGCCGAGCTTTGGCTCATGGGGGCGTCCCTTATATTTTGTTTGGTTCGCGTTTCTCCGCAGCCGCGCAATGAACGTTCACGCAGCGCCCCAATCTGCGTCAAATCTGCATCGTTTGGCAAACGGCATTCCGGAAGGTGCGGCGGGCTGTCGCACCACTTTCGTGAGCGCCGGAGCCCTCCGCCACCCCTCCAGCGGGTGTTACCGCTCCAGTTGCAGGAAGCCGGCGGCCAGCGCCGCGCCGCAGAAGCCGACATCCTCGATGTAGGTCTTCGTCTCCGACACCCGCACCCGCCCGCAGGGGCGCTGCGGGTTGCGGGTGTCGATGGGCATGACGTGGCCGACGCCCTTCAGCAGCACCGTCTCCACCCACAGGGCGTTGGCCCCCGCCGGGGCGAAGCCCTGGCGCACGGCGCGGTCCGGCCAGGACGGCTCCTGCCCGATGACCACGGGGGCATCCGCCTTCAAGCCGTGGAAGGCCGTCCATTGGTTGGTCAGGTAGAGGGCGTTCTGCGGGTCCACGGTGCAGTCCGCCGTCCCCTGGACGATCAGCACGCGCGGACGCCCGGCGGAGTGCTGGGCACGCTGGACCGCCTTCGTCCATTCGCGGCTGTCGTAGCCGCCGGAGCGCGCCTTTACCTCGGCACAGGCGCGCATAACCGAGATGCCGCAGAGCGAGGCGGCAGACTGCATGCTCTGCGCACACATCACCGGCACGCCGGCGAACAGCGCCCCGCCCGCGAAGACCTGCGAATAGTCGGCCAGCAGAACCGCGGCCATACCCGCACCCGCCGACAGGCCGGTGACGGACACCTGTTCGGCGTCCACCGCCGGGCCTTTGGCGCCCAGCCCCTTGCCGGAGACGACGGCACCGACCATCGAGGCGATGGCCGCCGCCTCGCTCGGCACGAAGCCCTTCAGCGGGCTGTTCAGCCGGTCGGCGAAGTTGAAGCAACCGAGCGGGTTGCCGTAGCGCCCGAAGCCCCCGGTTCCCGCCATCGACAGCAGATTGTGCTTCTGCGCCGGCAGCAGGGCGACGAAGCCATGGGCGTCAGCCATGTCCTTCCAGCCCGAATCCTCGAAGAAGGTGCGGGCATCCTGCTCGCAGCCGTGAAGCAGGACCAGCAGGGGCGCCTTGCCGCGCGCCCGCGCGCCGTCCGGCACATAGACCAGGGCCGACAGGGCGGTGCCCTGCGCGTCATAGGTGCCGGCGGGGAGCTCGACGGGCATGGCCTGCTGCGGCTGGGCCGCGGCGACGGGGAAAAGCCACGACAAGAGGAAGAACGCCGCCAAAATCGGCTTTCGTAAGCGCACCAATAATGTCATCGCCGCCATCTCCTTCCCACCTTGGGAGGACTGATTCGTTGAACATCAAATCGCCTCACCAATTCCCATAGAAGACACGCAACAATCACTTGTGAACCGCTAATTTTTAAACGGCCAATCCAATCGCATACTTGAGTATGGCTGCGTTCATTTTTCACAGGCCGCGACGCCCTGTCCGTGATCGGGTTCCCTCTGCGTCGGCCTTGTCTCTGGCCTATTGGAGACCGGAACGCTATGCATGTCCCCATGAGCAGCGACCCGCCCGTCTTCGGCATCCGCCCGATTCTGACCGTCGTCCACCCGAACGGCGAACGGCTGATCGTGGCCCGGCTGACCAGTCTCGGCGGGTCCAGCCAGTCCAACCGCTTCGTCCTGCGCCGCGCCGATTTCCGCGCGCCGTGGGAGCAGCCGGACAAGGGCTATTTCGGTTATGCGGAGGTCGCCCGCGCGCTGGACGCCAACGGCTGGCGCGGCTGCGCCATCGAGGCGATGCCCACCACCGACCTGGAGGAGCGGCGGACCCGCCAGCTCGCCCGCAAGAAGCTGCACCTGCAATGCGTGGAGGCGGCGATCCGCCGCGCGCAGGAAAGCCAGGCTCCCTGAGCGGGCGCCGCAGCGCAGCCTTCCCCCGAACCCGCGCGGCGCTTATATCCCGTTCCAAGCACAGAACGGCCAAAGCCCAGTATGGCCAAAGCCCAGAACGGAGGGACAGATGACCCGCAGCGCCACCCGGCACCCGATTGGCAATTTCCCTGGCGCTCCCCAGACCACCATGCCCGACACCGCCCTGGCCGCCACCGGGGACGGTCCGGACCTCGGCACCCTGCCCTCCTGGGACCTGACGGACCTCTATCCGGGCATGGAGTCGCCGGAGCTGAAGGCCGACCTGGAGCGGATGGAGGGCGCGTCCAAGGACTTCTATGAAAAGTACGCGACCAAGCTGGCCGGACTGGACGGCAACGCCTTCGCCGCCGCCATCCGCGAGTACGAGCACATCGACGAGGTGCTGTCGCGGGTGATGTCCTACGCCGGGCTGGTCTACAACGGCAACATGACCGACCCGGCCATCGCCAAGTTCTACCAGTCGGCGCAGGAGCGGGTGAACGGCATCTCCACCCACCTCGTCTTCTTCACGCTGGAGATCAACCGGCTGGAGGACAAGGTGCTGGACGCCAAGCTGAAGGCGTCGAAGGACCTCGCCCGCTACGCCCCCTGGCTGCGCGACGTCCGCCTGTTCCGCGAGCACCAGCTCTCCGACGAGGTCGAACGCCTGCTCCACGAGAAGCATGTGGTCGGGCGCGCCGCCTGGAACCGCCTGTTCGACGAGACCATCGCCAGCTTGCGCTTCCCAATCGGCGGCAAGGAGCTGACCTGCGCGGAGGCGCTGAACCGCCTGTCCGACCGCCGCCAGGAGGTCCGCAAGGAGGCCGGGACGGTGATCGGCCGGGTGATGGGCGACAACATCCGCCTGTTCGCCCTGGTCACCAACACGCTGGCCAAGGACAAGGAGATCGACGACAAGTGGCGCAACTACAAGGCGCCCACGTCGGCCCGCAACCTGTCCAACCGCGTCGAGGACGAGGTGGTGGACGCGCTGGCCGCGGCGGTGAAGGACGCCTACCCGGCGCTGTCCCACCGCTACTACGCGATGAAGGCCAAGTGGTTCGGGCAGGACCATCTGGATTACTGGGACCGCAACGCGCCGCTACCCGACGACACCGACCGCAGCATCCGGTGGGACGAGGCGCGCGATCTCGTATTGGGCGCCTATGGCCGCTTCTCGCCGGATCTGGCGGATCTCGGCAAGCGCTTCTTCGACAACGCCTGGATCGACGCGCCGGTGCGCCCCGGCAAGGCGCCGGGCGCCTTCGCCCACCCGACGGTGCCCAGCGTCCACCCCTATCTGCTGGTCAACTACCAGGGCAAGACGCGCGACGTGATGACGCTGGCGCATGAGCTGGGCCACGGCGTGCACCAGATCCTGGCCGGCGGCCAGGGGCACCTGCTGTCCGACACCCCGCTGACGCTGGCCGAGACCGCGTCGGTGTTCGGCGAGATGCTGACCTTCCGCGCCTTGCTCGACCGCGAGACGGACCCGAAGCGCCGCAAGATCATGCTGGCCTCCAAGGTCGAGGACATGCTGAACACGGTGGTCCGCCAGATCGCCTTCTTCGACTTCGAGCGCCGCGTCCACACCGAGCGCCGCGAGGGCGAACTGACCGCCGAGCGGCTGGGCGAGATCTGGATGGCGGTGCAGACCGAGAGCCTCGGCCCGGCGCTGCGCTTCGACGAGGGCTACCGGAACTACTGGTCCTACATCCCGCACTTCATCCACTCGCCCTTCTACGTCTACGCCTACGCGTTCGGCGATTGCCTGGTGAACTCGCTCTACGCGGTCTACCAGGAGTCGGAGAAGGGCTTCGCGGAGAAGTATCTGGCGATGCTGTCGGCGGGCGGCACGCTGCGCCACCAGGAGCTTCTGGCTCCCTTCGGGCTGGACGCCAGCGACCCGGCCTTCTGGCAGAAGGGGCTGAACGTCATCCGCGGCTTCGTCGACGAGCTGGAAAAGGCGTAAGGACGCGCTGCCCCTGTCCGGCGGGCCGGGGCAGCCTTCCCCACCATACGGAAGGCGGGCTGGTGCGGCGCCATGATTGATGGCGATGTTGCCTCGCCCCCGAACCTTGATCTCCACCCGTTTCCTGCGGCAGGATCGCCGGACGCGCCGCTATTCCGCAACGCGACCATCGCCATCAAGTCTCCTCAAAAAGACTAAATTCAGAATAAATTTCACGCAATCAAAATAAAAAAGGCGCATTTCGTGGAGATATCAATGAAAGAACTCCCTCGTAAATTGCTTTTTTGTGGGGATGTGCTGCGCGCCAGTCCGGATTTTCAATTCTACGGCGCCAACGTCCGATGGATCGAAGCTGTTTTTCGGGGATCTCTTGCCGATCTCTTCGATGAGGTCGCGGCATCCGATCGTTCTCTGCCCACGATGTCGTATCCAGAGCTTTACGATCGCCTCTATGGGGAGCGCGGCGAGGGTGTGCGGGATCGCTGGGCATCGATCTACGATGGGCGCCCTGCCCCGGATGCCTTTGGATCCCTCGTGAAGGATCTGTTCAGTGGTTGCTTCCTGTTTATCTTCGAATGCGCCCCATCCATGCTCGATGCTCTCAACGAGCTTGGCATTCCGTTCATCGACGTGCGCGTTCACCCGGTGAGGTTCCTAGGCGATCTTGTCCTGTCCTTTCACTCCAACGTTCCATCGATCCGGCGCAGGATCGAGAAGTTCCGCCTGAGCCGGGATTTCATCGCCGCGGAGGTCAATTACACCCGCGGCCGCTTTGCGAATCTTGACACCGATGTTGAAGAGGAAGCCATCGTCTTCTTCTCGCAAATGTCCTTCGACGCGACCACCATCCACAACGGTTCGTTCGTCACCGTCGGCCAGCATCGGGAAACCTTGAGGACACTGGTCGGAGATCGCCCCACCTGGATCAAGCCACACCCGAACGAACCGGATTCACGGATCACCAGGGAATGGATGGAGGTCTTCCCCACCAGCAGGGTGACGCACAGCAACACCTATCATCTCTTGGCCAGATCAAGAAGTCTTCACATCATCACAATCAGCTCCAGCACTGGCTGCGAAGCGGAATTTTTTGGTCATAAGGCAACGTATCTGTCGCCGAAGAACCTTGGACTGGCCAGCGGCTTCCACGAGAATTACACGCCCGTCCTTTTTCATTACTGGCACCCGGAATTCTGGAGATTCGTGTTCCGGGACAGTCCGTTCCAGTTCGATCTGGGCTCTCATGCCTTCGTTCCGGATCGGTTGCGCAAGGTCATCGGGGAGCAATGGTCCAAGACTTTCTGACCGGCCGGAGGGCGGAGATCATGCAACTGCTTGATCGTCGTCAAGAACCGGCCCGGACCCGATGGCATAAGGTTGTCCTGGACCCGCACATCCACGACCGAACGGATCAGACTCCCGCCATGTCCATCGCACCCTCGATCCCCGCCTGGAGCCCATCCCTGGAAGTCGGCAACGCCATCATCGACGCCGACCACAAGGAAACCGTCGAGCTGCTGGCCGAAGCCGCCAAGGCATCGGACGCCGACCTGCCCGCCCATTTCACCGCCTTCGCCCAGCACCTCCGCGACCATCTGGCCCGCGAGGAGGAGTTGATGCACCAGTACGGTTTCCCGCCGACGCCCATCCATGTGCACGAGCACAACCGCGTCCGCCTGGAGCTGGAAGGCATCGCCAAGCGCGTGGCCGCCGGCAATCTGGCGCTGGTCCGCGGTTACCTGACCGAGGTCGTGCCGGAGTGGTTCATCAACCACAAGAACACCATGGACAGCGCCACCGCCGCCTGGATCCGCAGCCAGGGCGGCTAATCCACCGCCCTCCACCGTCAAAGCCGAGCGAACACCGAATTGAGGGGTGGCTCCGTCCGGAAGAACACCGGAGGGAGCCCTTTCCCGGATGGCCTGAACACGGGCGAAACTTTACCCTTGTTGCGCCAATCCGCTCCGGATATTCGCGAAAATTGCTGCTTTGACGTGGGAGGTGCTTGATGGGCGATTTCACGCTTCGCACCGCCGACCGGCGGGACGCGACCCTTTCCCAGGAAGCCGTCAACGATCTTGCCGCCCGTCTGCGTGGCCCGCTGCTGACCCCGCAGTCGCCGGGCTATGACGAGGCCCGGACGATCTGGAACGCCATGATCGACCGCCGGCCCGGCCTGATCGCCCGCTGCGCCGGGGCCGCCGACGTCATGCAGGCGGTGCGCTTCGCGCGGGAGAACGGGCTGCTGGTCTCGGTGCGCGGCGGCGGTCACAACATCGCCGGCAATTCCCTGTGCGACGGCGGCCTGCTGATCGACCTCAGCGCGTTGCGCTTCGTCCATGTCGACCCCATCAGCCGGACGGCGCGGGTGGCGCCCGGCGCCACGCTGGGCGACCTCGACCGGGAGACGCAGGCCTTCGGGCTGGCCGTTCCGGTCGGCATCAACTCCACCACCGGCATCGCCGGGCTGACGCTGGGCGGCGGGTTCGGCTGGCTGACCCGCAAACACGGGCTGACGGTGGACAATCTGTTGGCCGCCGACGTGGTCACCGCCGACGGGAAGTTCCTGCGCGCCAGCGCCGACGAGAACGCCGACCTCTTCTGGGCCATCCGCGGCGGCGGCGGTAATTTCGGCATCGTCACCTCCTTCACCTTCCGCCTGCATCCCGTGGGGCCGATGGTGTTCGCCGGGCTGGTCGTCCATCCCTTCGCAGGGGCTGGCGACCTGATGCGCCGCTACCGCGACGCCACGGCGGCCCTGCCGGACGAGGCCACCGCCTGGATGGTGCTGCGCAAGGCGCCGCCCCTGCCCTTCCTGCCCCCGGACGTGCACGGCAAGGAGGTGGTGGTCATGCCCGTCATCTATGCCGGCGACGACGAGGCGGCGGCCCGCAAGGCGCTGGAACCGGTGCTGTCGCTGGGCACGCCGGTCGGCGAGCATACCGGCCTCATGCCCTACGCGGCGTGGCAGGCGGCCTTCGACCCGCTCCTGGTGCCGGGCGCGCGGAACTACTGGAAATCGCAGAACTTCACCGGGTTGGAGGACGGGCTGATCGACCTGCTGGTCGAGGAGGCCGCGAGGCTGCCCTCCGACCAGTGCGAGATTTTCGTCGGCCTGCTCGGCGCGGCGGCCAACCGCGTGCCGGCGGACGCCACCGCCTACCCGCACCGCGACGCCCTGTTCGTCATGAACGTGCACGCGCGCTGGAACACCCCGCCGGAGGACAGCGCCTGCATCCAATGGGCGCGCGGCGTCTCCGACCGGACCGCCGCCTACGCCACCGGCGGGGTCTATGTGAACTTCGTCACCGACGACGAACAGCGCGTCCAGGCCGCCTACGGGCCGAACTACAAACGCCTGCGGGCGCTGAAGGCGCAATACGACCCGACCAACCTGTTCTGCGTGAACCAGAACATCGCGCCGGGCGGGTGAGTTCGGTAATCCTGCGGAACGGTGGCACCATCCCGCGCAAGCGGGTTACAGTGTCACCGATCCCCAGGAGAGCGAAATGGGCAAGATCGTCAGGCTCGAAATCGACGAAGCGCTGCACGCGACTCTGACCGAACGCGCCGCGATCAACGGACGTTCGGTCGAGGAGGAGGTCGGTGCCATCCTGTCGCAGGCCGCACGCCCCGGCCGTGCGGCGCTCATTGAGAAACTCCAGCGGGAGCAGGATGAACTTGCCCGCAAATACGGTGTGCTTTCCGACAGCACACCGCTGATGCGTAATTTAAAGAACTGCTGAATCCATCAGACTGGAGTATAAAAATGCAGCACTTATATTTTCCCTATATTAATATACCAAAGAGCAACTGGCTCATGCACACACTTCTGTACACAGATAAATTACATGCCATAGTTCCTTTCAATTACATGGAAAATCCAAACAAATATGAAGAGTTCATGCAATCATTGATAAGAGAAGGACTTGTAGAGCAACATTTCGTTAACATACCACATCAGAAAACAAGGGATTTTGCGGCAGGATTTCTTGCCGTACTACGCGCTCATGGGTTGCCAAGTCATAGTTTTTATAAGGCCAATACATCTAGAGAACGCCAGATTGCAATCAGGAGTGCAAACCTTAAATTTCCTGGAGCCGTCCATTCTGAGAAAATGATATCATCAGAGCTCAATGAAACTCTAATTGAAATGGGTCTTGCATTTAAATCAATGCCTAAATGGAACTATTGGTACCATATGGAAGAAATGACCGCTAGGCTGTATATGTCCTATTTAGCCCAATATATATGCGCCCTAAGTGAAACCCCAATATCACCAATCACTAACGAATTGAAAAATATGGAGCTTTTATCCAAGCAGGGGAGAAAACAGAGATCAACAGCAGTAAAATCTCATCTGAGACGCTGCCTTATCGAAGGCATTTTACCCACTTGGAATGGCCCAATCGACTTATATGAAATAAAGAACTTTAAGGATAAGAATCAATATCTGCTACACTCATTTAGAAGAAATATAGAATCGCTTATTGATGAATTGTACAACAACGGAAGTCCATCAGAACGCAGAGTTTCCGATGCGCGAGATAAATTGCGAGAAGACACAAATAAAATAAAAGAGTCTCTTGTTAAAAAATTCTTAAAACCTGTAATGCTGTCTACCTTAGGAACTATTCTCGCGGCTCCAGAGCCAACCCTCAATCTCTATTCAGAAATCACAAAGAGCGGATTAAGCAGCGGCCATATCTTGCCCGCGATTACTGTTGCTGGGGCTGCGTTGGCTGCGGCAGGTGCGCTCCCCACCTTATTTGAGCGCGAACGATCCCCTCTTGCATACGCTGTGCTTGCCAATCGCCGTTTTCAAGCACGGCCTCAAAGTGCTTTTGATATAACAGCATTATAGCAATATGGACTCGCCTTTCGGCCTCGCCGCACCCACCTATTCGGCATGCCGAACACGGATGAGAACAGGCTTGGCGGCCGGATCGCGCGGTATGCGCGGGTCGGGACCGCCGTGGGGGGCCTTGCGGCCCGTTTCGCCGGGGAACGGGTGCTGGGCATCCCCCTGGAGCGGGATCGCCACGCCGCCGAACTGCGCGCCGCGCTGGGCGGGCTGAAGGGACCGTTGATGAAGGTGGCGCAACTGCTGTCCACCATCCCCGACGCCCTGCCCCGCGAGTATGTGCAGGAGCTGTCGCAGCTCCAGGCCGACGCGCCGTCGATGGGCTGGCCCTTCGTCAAGCGCCGCATGGCAAGCGAGCTGGGTCCCGCCTGGCACAAGCGCTTCCGGCACTTCGAACAGACCGCCGCCGCCGCCGCCTCGCTGGGGCAGGTGCACCGCGCCGTCGGGCTGGACGGGCAGACCCTCGCCTGCAAGCTCCAGTACCCGGACATGGCCTCCGCCGTGGAAGCGGACCTGCGCCAGCTCGGGTTGATCTTCGCCATCTTCGAGCGCACCGACAGCGCCATCTCCACCAAGCAGATCCAGGCCGAGATCGGCGCCCGGCTGCGCGAGGAGCTGGATTACGAGCGCGAGGCCAAGCACGCCCGCCTCTACCGCGCCATGCTGGCCGACACTTCCGGCGTTCATGTGCCGGCGGTGGTGCCCGACCTGTCCACCCGGCGCCTGCTGACGCTGGAATGGGTGGAGGGGTGCAAGATCCTGGAGTTCGTCAAGGACCATCCGGACGCCCGCGACGCGCTGGCGATGAACATGTTCCGGGCCTGGTACGTGCCCTTCTACGGCTACGGCATCATCCACGGCGACCCGCATCTGGGAAACTACACGGTGCGGCCCGACCGCGGGATCAACCTGCTGGATTTCGGCTGCGTCCGCGTCTTCCCGGCGCGCTTCGTGAAGGGGGTGATCGACCTCTACGACGCGCTGCAGACCGGCAACCAGGACAAGGCGGTGGAGGCCTACCGCACCTGGGGCTTCGGCAACCCGACCAAAGAGCTGGTGGACGTGCTGAACATCTGGGCGCGCTTCGTCTACGCCCCGATCATGGACGACCGCGCCCGCCGCATCGAGGAGACCAACTCCGGCCATTACGGCCGCGAGACCGCCGCCAAGGTCCATGCCGAGCTGCGCCGGGTCGGCGGGGTGGAGGTGCCGCGGGAGTTCGTCTTCATGGACCGCGCGGCCATCGGTCTGGGCTCCGTCTTCCTGCATCTCCAGGCCGAGGTGAACTGGTACCGGCTGTTCCAGGAGATGATCCAGGGCTTCGACGTGGACGTCCTGCACGCCCGCCAGACCGCCGCCCTGACCGCCCAGGCCCTCCCTTTGCCCGAATAGCCGCCGACTCGTAATGCTTCCCCCGTCCCACCGCTTTGGTCTATACGAGCGGCTCCCATGAAGACCGCCGATTTCGACTTCGACCTTCCGCCGGACCGCATCGCCGAGCATCCGGCCAAGCCGCGTGACGCCGCCCGTCTGCTCGACGTGGCGGAGCGCCTGCACGACCGCACCGTGCGCGACCTGCCCGCCCTGCTGGAGCCGGGCGACCTGATGGTCGTCAACGACACCCGCGTCATCCCCGCCCGGCTGGACGGCCGGCGCGGCGAGGTGCGGGTGGAGATCACGCTCCACAAGCGCGAAGGCGAGCGGGAGTGGGCGACCTTCGCCCGCCCCGGCAAGCGGCTGAAGCCCGGCGACGTGATCGCCATCGCCGAGGACTTCGCGGCCGAGGTGGTCGCCAAGGACGGGATGGAGGTGCGCCTGCGCTTCTCCAAGGGCGGGCCGGCGCTGATGGAGGCGCTGCACCGCCACGGCCGGATGCCCCTGCCGCCTTACATCCGGCGCGAGGCGGACGAGCAGGACGCGGCCGACTACCAGACCGTCTTCGCCGCGCGCGAGGGCGCCGTTGCCGCCCCCACCGCCGGGCTGCACTTCACGCCGGAGCTTCTGGCGGCGCTCGACACCCGCGGCATTCGCCGCGTGCCGGTGACGCTGCATGTCGGGGCCGGCACCTTCCTGCCGGTCAAGGTGGACGACATCGCCGAGCATCGCATGCACAGCGAGTGGGGCGAAATCTCCGCGGAGACCGCCGAGGCCATCAACGCCACCCGCGCCGCGGGCGGGCGCATCGTGTCGGTCGGCACCACGGCGCTGCGCATCCTGGAGACGGCGGGGCTGGACGACCGCAGCATCCGGGCCTTCAGCGGCGACACCGACATCTTCATCACCCCCGGCTACCGCTTCAAGATCGTGGACCTGCTGTTGACCAACTTCCACCTGCCCCGCTCCACCCTGTTCATGCTGGTCTGCGCCTTCGCGGGCATGGACACGATGAAGGCGGCCTACGCGCACGCCATCGGCCAGAACTATCGTTTCTTCAGCTACGGCGACGCGTCGCTGCTCCGGAGGGTGTGATGACCGGGATCGGGTTCGAGCTTCTGAAGACCGACGGGCGCGCCCGGCGCGGGCGGGTTTCCACCGCGCACGGCGTCATCAACACGCCGGCCTTTATGCCTGTAGGCACCGCCGCCACCGTCAAGGCGATGACCAGCGACGCGGTGAAGTCCACCGGCGCGGAAATCCTGCTCGGCAACACCTACCACCTGATGCTGCGCCCCACGGCGGAGCGCGTCGGGCAGTTGGGCGGGCTGCACCGCTTCATGAACTGGGACAAGCCGATCCTGACGGACAGTGGCGGTTTCCAGGTCATGTCCCTGTCGGACCTGCGCACCATGACCGAGGAGGGGGTGACCTTCAAATCCCACCTCGACGGCAGCAAGCACCACCTGACGCCGGAACGCTCGATCCAGATCCAGCACCTGCTGGACAGCAACATCACCATGTGCCTGGACGAGTGCACCCCCTTCCCGGCGACGGAGGCCCAGGCGGCTTCGTCCATGCGCCTGTCGATGCGCTGGGCCAAGCGCAGCAAGGACGCCTTCGTCGAGCGGCCCGGCTACGGCCTGTTCGGCATCGTGCAAGGCGGCGTCTACGCCGACCTGCGGGCCGAGAGCGTGGCGGCGCTGAGCGAGATCGGCTTCGACGGCTACGCCATCGGCGGGCTGGCCGTGGGCGAGGGCCAGGAGACGATGTTCACCGTGCTCGACTTCACCGAGCCGCTGATGGTCAAGGAGCGCCCGCGCTACCTGATGGGGGTGGGCCGTCCCAGCGACCTGATCGGGGCGGTGCGGCGCGGCGTCGACATGTTCGATTGCGTGATGCCCACCCGCTCGGGCCGCACCGGCCAGGCCTTCGTGCGGCGCGGCACCATCAACATCCGCAACGCCCGCCACGCCCACGACGAGCGCCCGCTCGACGAGGAATGCGGCTGCCCGGCGTGCCGCAACCACAGCCGGGCCTATCTGCACCACCTGTTCAAGGCGGGCGAGATGCTGGGGCCGATGCTGCTGACCTGGCACAACCTGCATTACTACCAGGACCTGATGGCCGAGCTTCGGCAGGCCATCGAGGACGGCCGCTTCGAAGAGGTTGCAAGCGCGCTGGAGGCCCGCCTGAACGAGGGCGACGTCCCCGCCACCGAGGACCCGCTGGCCGCCCTGAAGGCGAAGCCGGCCAGGCCGGCGAAACCCGCGAAGAAGGAATCCGCGGATGTCTGAGACCATCTACGCCGGCCTGACCCAGCTCGGCGGCGCCACCGTCCAGCCGAAGACCCCGGAAGAGGCGGTGCTGGAGCGCGTGCCGAACCCGAATCCCGGTGAGAATTACGTCGTGCGCTTCACCGCGCCGGAATTCACCTCGCTCTGCCCGATCACCGGCCAGCCGGACTTCGCCCATCTGGTCATCGACTATGTGCCGGGCGAGTGGCTGGTGGAGTCGAAGTCGCTGAAGCTGTTCCTGACCAGCTTCCGCAACCACGGCGCCTTCCACGAGGCTTGCACCGTCGGCATCGGCAAGCGGCTGGTGGACGAGCTGAAGCCGGTGTGGCTGCGCATCGGCGGTTACTGGTACCCGCGCGGCGGCATCCCCATCGATGTGTTCTACGCCACCGGCGAACCGCCAAAGGGTGTGTGGATTCCCTCGCAGGACGTCCAGACCTACCGCGGCCGCGGCTGATCCAAGGATACCCCCCGATTTCCCTCTCCCCCCCGGGGAGAGGGTTAGGGTGAGGGGGTTGCGCTTTTGCCGAACGTACCACCATGCCCGACCCTGCCACCTCCACCCGCGAAGCGATCCGCGACCGCGCCCTGTCGCTGGGCTTCGACGCGGTCGGCTTCGCGCGGGCGGAGCTCGGAGAAGACGCCAAGGCACGGCTGGCCGAGTTCCTGCGCCAGGGCCGGCACGGCGACATGGGCTGGATGGAGGACAAGGCCGACCGCCGCGTCCATCCCCAGGCGCTGTGGCCGGAGGCGCGCACCGTCATCGCGCTCGGCACCAGCTACGCCCCGGCGGAGGACCCGCGCGCCCTGCTCGCTCATCCCGACCGCGGCATCGTGTCGGTCTATGCGAGGAACCGCGACTATCACGATCTCATCAAGGGCCGACTGAAGACGCTGGGCCAATGGATCGCCCACCGCTTCAAGGCGGAGCTGAAGGTCTTCGTCGACACCGCCCCGGTGATGGAGAAGCCGCTGGCCGAGAAGGCCGGGCTGGGCTGGCAGGGCAAGCACACCAACCTCGTGTCGCGGTCCCACGGCTCCTGGCTGTTCCTGGGCGAGGTCTACACCACGCTGGAGCTGCCGCCGGACCCTCCGGGGGTGGACCGCTGCGGCCAGTGCCGCCGCTGCCTGGACTCCTGCCCCACCGCCGCCTTCCCCGCCCCCAACCAGCTCGACGCGCGGCGCTGCATCTCCTACCTGACCATCGAGCACAAGGGACCGATTCCGGAGGAGTTGCGCCCGCTGATGGGCAACCGCATCTACGGCTGCGACGATTGCCTGGCCGCCTGCCCCTGGAACAAGTTCGCCCGGCGCTCCCGCGAGGCCGCCTTCCTGCCGCGGGCGGAGCTGACGGCGCCGCGGCTGGCCGATCTGGCGCAGTTGGACGACGCGGGGTTCCGGCAGGTCTTCAGCGGCTCGCCGATCAAGCGGATCGGTCGCGACCGCTTTGTGCGCAACGTGCTGGTGGCTTTGGGCAACAGCGGCGACGCCCGCCACGCCGCGGTGGCCGAACGGGCGGCCGAACGCCTCCTGGATGACCCGAGCGACGTGGTGCGCGACGCCGCGGGCTGGGCGCTGGCCCGGCTCAGGAGCGCGCAGAACCCTTCAGGCTGAGCCAGAGCAGGCCGCCCGGCAGTGACGACAGGGTGACCGACAGGCCGATCATCAGCGACAGGGCGAGCGCGTCGGTGGCGCCGAGGCCGTAGAGCGCGAAGCCCGCGACGAAGGCCCCTTCCCGCACGCCCCAGCCGTTCAGCGAGATGGGCAGGGCCGCCGCGAAGATGGTCATCGGCACCACGGCCAGCGCGTCGAGGATCTGGACGGGGATGCCCAGCGCCTGGGCGTAGGCGATGACCGCGAAAACGGTGCACAGGTGCACCGCCGCGCTGTGCAGCAGCCCGGCCAGCGCCGCCCGGCTGAGCAACGCCACGCGCAGGCGCGCCACTTGCGCCTGCACAGCCCGGACCGGCGGGCGCCGCAGGACACCCGGCAGGGGAAGGCGGTCCGCCTGGAGCCCCGCGATCATGGCGATGGCGAGCAGCGCCACCGCCGCCGGCCCGGCCCAGGCGACCGAGGGCGGAGCCGTCGCCACAAGGTGCGGCAAGCCGAGAAACAGCAGCAGGATGCAGCCGACCAGGGCCAATAGCCGGTCCAGCACCAGCGCCAGCACCACGGCGGCGGAGGACGCCCCGCCCCGGTAGGTCAGCCAGCCGCGCACCACGTCGCCGCCCAGTGCCCCCGGCAGCACTTGCCCGAAGAACAGGCCGGTGAACATCAGCCGCATCGCCAGGCCGTGCGACACCCGTTCGCCCGCAGCCCACAGAGCGTCGCGCCAGCGCTCCCCGGCACAGACCACGGCGAGCAGCTTCGCCGTGAAGCCGGCGGCCAGCCAGACCGGGTCCGCCCCGGCAACCCGCGCCAGCAGGGCCGGCCAGTCGGCGTTGGCGCCCAGCACACCGAGAACCGCCAGGGTCACCGCCAGCTTGGCGAGCAGCATCAGACGCCCGCCCGGCTTTCCGGCGGGCAGGGTGACTGCTTCGGCGGGCATGGCGCTGGCGTCCTGGCTGCTCAAATCCTTCATGACTCCTGCAATACGATCGGCGGCACTCTACCGGTTCGGCGGAAGAGCGTCCATCGCCGCCAGGACACCGGCCACGTCCATGTCGGCGAAGGACGGACGGTGGTGGATGACCATGCGCGGCCCGTTGGCGTGGATGGGGACGGAAGCGTCGCAGAAAAGTCCCAGGATGTGGCAGCCGACGGCCGCGACCAGATGGGTCGGGCCGGTGTCGTTGCCAACCGCCGCCCAGGCCCGGCGGGCCAGCCCGGCGATCTCCGGCACGCTGGTGCGGCTGGTCAGGTCCACCGCCTGCGGACAGGCGGCGGCAATCGCCCGGGCGAGGTCCGCCTCGATCGCCGTACCCAGCACGACCGGCGTGATTCCGCGCGCCGCCAGCGCCCCCGCCAACGCGCCGTAGCGCTCCACCGGCCAGCGCTTGTCGGGCCGTCCCGGGGAGGAGCCGGGGATCAGCAGGGCGTAGGGCGCGGCGATTCCGAAACCACTGGTGTCGGCGTCGAGCCAGGACAGGTCCGGCGCGGCGTCCGGCACGATGCCGAAGGGGGCCAGCTGCCGGGTGTAGCGCTCGATCACCGGCACTTTGCGCCGCCCCGGATACTGGTCGCGGTGCGAGGCGCCCCAGGCCGTGCCCGACCATTCCGGCCAGGGACCGGGGGCGAGCAGCCAGAAATAGCGGTCGGTGCGCGGCTGCGCCTGAAGATCGTAGACCCGGTCGAAACGCCCGGCGCGCAGCAGGCGACGAACCCGCCGGTAGGCGCCGAGGGAGCGCCCGCGCGGGTCCTCCAGGACCTCGTCGAACAGGCCGCTGAGGCGGGCGAGCGGGGCCAGGGACGGCAGGGTCAGCAGGGTCAGATGATCGGCGGCGTGGTGCCGCCGGATGGCCGAAAAGGCGGACTGGGCCAGGAAGAAATCGCCGAAGGCGCCCAGCTTGATGACCAGGACGCGGCGGCGCCCGATGCCGCTCTCCCCCGTCATTCGCCCCCCGCCGGTGTGCGTGCGGCCAGTCGGAGCATCAAGCCGGCGGCCAGCATGCCGCCCATCCACCAGGCCTGCCAGATGCCGTAGGCCGTGCTCGCCATCGCCAAGGCCGACGCGAAGAGAGCCAGCGCGAAGGGCTGCAGCCGCCGCTCCATCCGCCCCGTGCCGAGCAGCAGGAGCAGTGCCGCCGCCAGGGCCAGCGCGGCGCCGAGGGCGCCAAGCTCCAGCCAGACCTGCAGGAAGGCGTTGTGGGGGTGCAGCGGCAGCAGGCTGTCGGTCAGCGTGCCGAAACGGGACACCGCCCCTTCCGGCTCCAGCGCGCGGGACGCGTCGATGCCCTGCCCGAAGAAGGGCGTCTCCAGCGCCCGGCTGGCGGCCATGCCCCAGATCTCCACCCGATGCTGCGCCGACCGGAACAGCCAGTCGGCGCCGTCCAGGTTCAACACACGGGCGAACAGCAGCACCAGCGGCAGCACGAAGGCGAAAGCCACCCCCAGCACCGCCGCCAACACTCCGCGGATGAGCCGCGGCGACCAGACGGCGAGCCCGAAGGCCACCCCGCCGACGGCGATGCCCAGCATGGCCGACCGGCTGGTCAGCAGCAGACAGGCCGCCGCGAAGACCGCGGGAAGCGCGACGGCAAGGCCCCGCCGTCCGGCCCGGTCGAGCGCCATCGCCGCCGGCCAGACCAGCAGGCAGAGCAGAACCGCGGTGCGTTTGGGCACGTTGGACTCGGCAATCTCGACGCCCGCCGGCACATGGTTCCACCAGCGGTGCAGCGGAAAATCCAGCGCCGCCTCCACGGCGAACAGCAGAACGCCGGCGGACACGCCCACCAGGAACAGGCCGGTCAGCCGCCGTGCCTCAACCCCCGGCAGCGAGGATAGCCACGCCCCGCCGGCCAGCGCGCCGAGGCCGATGTAGCCGATTTCCACCACGGTCAGGCCGGCGCGCGGCGATGGGCTCCACAGGATGGAGAGGGCGGCCAGGATCAGGAAGGCGAGAACCACCGCCGTGCCGGGCATCGCCCGTTGCAGCCGCCCCAGGGCGCCGCGGCGGGCCAGGCCGGTCAGCCCGATCAGCCCGATCAGGATGGCCCAGACCGGCAAACCGCGCGGCGCCATGGCGGCCAACGGGCCGAGCGCCGCGACCGCCACACCGGCCAGAACGGCCAGGATCGCGTCGGGTATTCCCCGTGCGGAGTCGCGCTGTGACAAGGGGAAAGCCATGAGATCTCGCGTCCGTGAGGCACGGCGCGGCTTAACAGATGCCCCGTGCGAAAGCAACGGGAACGGGCCGGGGGATTTTTCGGCCCCCGGCTCCCCGGCGTGCCGCGATCAGGCGGTCCGCACCTTGTTGAGGAAGCCCTGCACCTCGGAGCGCAGATGGTCGGCCTGACAGGCCAGCGTCCGGCTGGCGTTCAGGACCGCGTCGGCAGCGCCGCCGGTCTTGGTGGCGGCGTTGGTCACTTCGGCGATGTGGTGCATCACCTCCTGAGTGCCCTCGGCGGCCTGATTGACGTTCTGGGCGATCTCGCGGGTGGCGAGACCCTGCTGCTCCATGGCGCGGGCGATCTCGGTGACCGTGCTGCTGATGGTGCCGACCGCGTCGGAGATGGTGCGGATGGCGCCCACCGCCCCGCCCGTCGCCGCCTGCATCTGCGCCACCTGGCTGGAGATCTCCTCGGTTGCCTTGGCGGTCTGGCCGGCGAGGTTCTTGACCTCGGTTGCCACCACGGCGAAACCCTTTCCGGCCTCCCCGGCCCGCGCCGCCTCGATGGTCGCGTTCAGGGCCAGCAGATTGGTCTGCTCGGCGATCTCGCCGATCAGGTCCACCACCTGCCCGATGCGCTGCGCCGCCTCGGCCAGACCTTCGACGATGCCGTTGGTCTCCGTCGCCTTGGCGGCCGCCCCCACCGCCACCTGCGAGCTGCTGTTGAGCTGGCGGGAAATCTCGGCGATGGAGGAGGACAGCTCCTCCGCGGCCGCGGCGACGGTCTGCACGTTGCTCGACGCCTGCTCCGACGCCGCGGCGACGGCGCTGGACTTGGCGGTGGTCAGGGCGGCGTCGGACGACATCTCCTGCGCGTCGCGCCCGAGGTTGCCGGCGGACTCGGTCAGCGACAGAACGACGCCCGACACCGCCTGTTCGAAGCCGTTGGCGAACTCGTTCATGGTGCGCCGGCGGTCGGCGTCGATCTGCCGGCGCATCTCCTCACGCTCGCCCTCCATGCGCTGCATCTCCAGGGCGTTCTCCTTGAAGACGCTGAGCGCGTCGGCCATGGCGCGCAGCTCGTCCTTGCGGTCGCCGCCGGGGATGTCCACCGTCAGGTCGCCCTCGGCCAGCCGGCCCATGGCCTTGGTCATGGCGTGCATCGGGTGGGTGATGGCGCGGTCGATGATCCACGCCATGACCATGCCCAGAGCCAACGCCACGGCGGCACCGATGATGATGATCAGTTCCGCCCCGCTCCGCCCGTTCTCGCGGTCGTCGCGCTGGATGGAGACGAGACGGGCCACCTGCTCGCTGACGTCGCCCGCGGCCTTGGCCATGGTCCTGGAGGCGGTGCGCTGGCTCTCGCTGGTGGTCACGAGGGCGGCGAACTCTCCGTCGAAGGCCCGGGCCGCTTCGGTGATGGCGGCGATCAGCGCGCGGCCTTCCGAATCGACCAGCACGGCTCCGGCCTGGGTGGCGAGCGCCAACGTCTCCTTCACCGCGCCATGCACCCGCGCGCCGGCATCGTCCCCGTTCATCAGGATGAAGTCGCGCTGCCCCAGCATCGCGGACTGCGCGCCCTGGATCAGGCGCATGGCGATGCCGCGCAGCTGGACGGCCTCGTTCACCTCGCTCTGGGCGAAGTTCGCGGCCTCCTGCAACGCGGTGGAGACCATCGCCTGGTTCTCCTGCATCTCGTGGGCGAGGTTCTGGATCTCGTGCGCATGGCGATCCAGCGCCTGGATGCGGCCGCTGGCCGAGTCGCCGGCGCCTTCGGCGCCGGTTTGCTCAAACACCATGCGGTAGGCGCCGGCGATGGTGACGATCCGCTGGGCCAATTCCTCGTCGTTGGTGCCGACGAGATCCTTCTCAATGGCCTCGGCGTTGGCCAACAGGGCGGCGATGGCCTTCCCGGCGGCCGCCATGGTCGCGGGATTGCGGGTGTGGGCGAAGTCGGACTGGAGGCGCCGCGCCTCCAGCACCATCTCGATCAGCCGGTCGGCGCGGTCGGAGGTGTCGCGGCTCTGCCGCACGGCGTGTTCCGCGTCCTTCAGGCTGACCATGTTCTGGTCGTAGCGGTCGGACTGCTGGTTGCCGATCTTCTCCGCGATCTCCCGCAGGGCCTGGGCGCGCGTCTCCATGCTCTGGGTGCGCGCGCGGGCCTCCTTGTCCTGGGCGACGAAGTTGGCGAAGGCGCTGCGGTAGCCGTCGATGCCGGCCAGGATCTCGTCGACCAGCCGGATGCTGCCGGCGTCCTCGAGTGCGGACCGGGTGCCCTGCGCTTCGTCGCGCAGCCGGTCCAGCATGCCGGGCACATTGTCGGCGGCCTTGGAGTCGCGCTCGGTGACGAAGCGGGCTTCCTCGATCCGCACGGTTTTCAGCCGGGCATCCAGTTCGGCGGTGTGGGCCGCCAGATCGACGCGTCCGGCGTAGGTGCGCAGGCTGTTCCAGCCAACGAACGCCACCGCGACCGTCATCAGAAGGACCGCCGCAAAACCGAGCGCAATCCGCGTTCCAATCGTCATGAAATCGGGCTCCCCCGGATCGTACGGCCTTATGCTTTGGCCGTCGTCATGCCTTTGTCGCTAAGGGATACATCAGAAAGGGTTAATTTCTGGTTTGATAAACGCAACTGGTATCACCGCTTCAGAACCGGTCCGGCATCCACGGCGCCGGACCCGAGAAAAACCGCGCCGCCAGCGCCATCGCGTCTTCGCCGCCACGCAGAAGGCCAACTTGTCGGAGAATCTGGGGGCCTTTGTGGCCACTGTAGAGGGCGGACAAGGCCGCGATGGACAGGGAAAGCCCCGCTCCCGCTGCTTTTCCGCCGCCGCCCGTCTTTTCCGGAACCCGGTCCACGACGGCCGTTCCATCGGAAAGGCGCAACCGGAAAGTGCCGGAATTCTCCGGAATCACCGCATCGGAAACGTCCAACGTCAACTCGCCGGCAACCCCAGGTGGATAGCCGCGGGTTTCCAAGGCGCGGCGAAGGTCGAGAATGCGCAACAGCCATTCGTCGCGAGCGTCGGCACGCGGACCGGCGTCCGGCGCCATCAGGGCCAAGGGGTCGTCGGGTCCGCCGCGCCAGGAGACGCGGTCGACCTGCGCCCGGTAGCCGGCCAGGAAGCTCTGCGCCAACCGCACCGCCCGCGGGCTGAGCAGACAGAGATCCGCCACCGACAGTTTCCGGTCGGTCGGCGGCGCCACCGCGACGTATCCTTCCGGACCGGCTGGACCACCCAAAGTGTAAACATCGGACGGAGCGCCGTCCGGGCAAAGGGCGAAGCTCCACAGCCCCTCATTGCGCTCCACCAAGCCATTGGCGGTGGCGAGCAGGCTGCGGCGTAGCGCCGCAAGGTGGCTGGCGTCGCTGGCGTCGGCCCGGCGAATCCAACCGTCCTGCGGCGGCGGACCGGCGCAAAGCGAGGCCGGCGGGGCGCTCCAGTCAAAGGACACCCCGCCCCGCCCGAAGCCCAGGCGGGTGTAGAGCGGCAGTGTCGCGGGGTAGAGCACAGAAAGCGCGGCGCCCCCGGCCCGCGCCTCCTCCAGCAGACCGCGCATCAGCGCGGTGCCGTAGCCGCGCCCGCGCTCCGCCGGATCGACGGCCACCGCCGCCACGCCACAGGACGGAACCGGGCGCCCGCCGAACCATTGGTCCATCGGCCAGACCGCGGCGCAGGCGACGAGTTGCCCGGCGCGACCCGCCTCCGGTCCGGCGCGCAGGCCGCGCATCACGCCCGGCCCGAACAGCTCCACCGACCGGTCGAAATACTCGCGGGGAATGCCGAATCCCTGGCGGACCAGGGTCGCGGCGTCCGCCCGTTCCTCGGGCAGAAGGGGGCCGAAGCCCCCGGCCACAGCGGTCACACCTTCGCTCCGTTCAGCGCGCGGGCCTGATCGCGCAGCACGTATTTCTGGATCTTGCCGGTCGAGGTCTTCGGCAGGGCCGTGAAGACGACGGTGCGCGGGCATTTGAAGTGGGCCAGATGCTCGCGGCAATAGGCGATCACCTCGGCCTCCGTCAGTTGCTTGCCCTCCTTCACGGTGACGAAGGCGCAGGGCGTCTCGCCCCACTTCTCGTCCGGGCGGGCGACCACGGCGGCCTCGACAATGTCCGGATGCTTGTAGAGGACCGATTCCACCTCGATGGTCGAGATGTTCTCGCCGCCGGAAATGATGATGTCCTTCGACCGGTCCTTCAACTCGATGTAGCCGTCCGGATGCCAGACGCCGAGATCGCCGGTGTGGAACCAGCCGCCGGAGAAGGCCTCCTGAGTGGCCCGCGGGTTCTTCAGATAGCCCTTCATGACGGTGTTGCCGCGCATGAAGATCTCGCCCATCGTCACGCCGTCCTTGCGGGTCGGCTGGAGCGTGTTGGGGTCGGCGACCATCAGCCCTTCCAGCGTGGCGTAGTTCACGCCCTGCCGCGCCTTCAGCGCCGCGCGCTCCTCCAGCGGCAGGTCGTTCCAATGCTCGTGCCAGGCGCAGATGGTGACCGGGCCGTAGACCTCGGTCAGGCCGTAGACGTGCGTGACGTCGAAGCCCATCCGCTCGATCTTCTCGATCACCGCCGCGGGCGGGGCGGCGCCGGCGGTCATCATCTTCACGCCGCGCGGGATCTCGCGCTTCTGGTCCTCCGGCGCGTTGACGATCAGGCCCATGATGATGGGCGCGCCGCACATGTGGGTGACGCCGAGGTCGGCCAGAGCGTCGTAGATGCCCTTGGCGGTGATGGTGCGGACACAGACGTTGGTGCCGGCCATGGCGGTGACCGTCCAGGGGAAGCACCAGCCGTTGCAGTGGAACATCGGCAGAGTCCACAGATAGACGGGATGGTGCGGCATCGCCCAGGTCAGCACGTTGCCCATGGCGTTCAGGTAGGCGCCGCGGTGGTGATAGACGACGCCCTTCGGGTTGCCGGTGGTGCCGCTGGTGTAGTTGAGCGCGATGGCCTGCCACTCATCGGCCGGCATCGGCCACTCGTAGTCCGGGTCGCCGGTCTCCAGGAACTGCTCGTAGGTCTGCTCGCCGATCAGTTCGCCGCCCTTGGCTTGCGGGTCGTCGATGTCGATGACGATGGGGCGGCGCTTCGGCTCCAGCATGTGGACGGCCTTGGAGATGACGCCGGAGAACTCCCGGTCGGTCAGCAGGACCTTCGCCTCGCCATGCTCCAGGATGAAGGCCAGCGCCTCGGCGTCCAGGCGGATGTTCAGGGCGTTCAGCACCGCGCCGGTCATCGGCACGCCGAAATGCGCCTCGAAGGATTCCGGGGTGTTGGGGGCCATGACCGCGACCGTGTCACCCAGCCCGATGCCGCGCTTCGCCAGGGCCGAGGCGAGGCGCACGCAGCGCTCGTAGGTTTCCGCCCAGGTGCGGCGGACCGGGCCGTGGATCACGGCGATGCGCTGCGGATAGACGGCGGCGGTGCGGCGAAGGAACGAGAGCGGCGACAGCGGCACCGTGTTGGCGGCGTTCTGGTCGAGGTCGGTCTCGTACGGGTTGTGCCGGGCGTCAGTCACGGGGGGCCTCCCTGATGCGTCTCTGTTCAAGAACTCGTTGGGAAGAGTCTTGCCAGAGAATCCAGAGGCTTGGAAGAGGGGTGGCCGGGCGATGCGCGGTCATGCCGCGCTGCGGCATCCTGCCCGGTTGACCGGCTCGGTTGTCGGACGGTCAGCCCTTGCGGACGGCTTCGACCCGCCCGCCGGTGATGGCGACGAGCTGCGCCGGGGTCAGGCGGAAGACCGCGTTGGGGGTACCGGCGGCGGCCCAGATGGCGTCGAGGCCCATCAGGTCGGCGTCGATCAGGACCAGCGGCGGCACGGCGTGGCCGATGGGCGGCACCCCGCCGATGGCGAAGCCGGTGGACTCGCGGACGAAGTCCGGATCGGCCCGCTCGATCCTCTCGCCGATCAGCCGGCCCACCGCCTTCTCGTCCACCCGGTTGGCCCCGCTGGCCACCACCAGCACCGGGCGGCCGCTGTCCTTCGCACGGAAGATCAAGGACTTGGCGATCTGCGTCACGGCGCAGCCGACGGCGTTCGCGGCGTCTTCCGAGGTGCGGGTGCTGCCCTCATGCTCGACCACGCTGTGGCCGTGGCCGAAACCGTCCAGCAAGGCCTGGACCCGTTGGGCGGAGGGGCTGAGGGCCGACATGACGCCTTACTTCGCCAGTTCGCGGGAGCGGTTCGCGGCGGCGGCGACGGCGCGGTCGAACAGCGGCTGAATCCCGTCCCCGGCCATCAGGACGTCGAGCGCCGCCTGGGTGGTTCCGTTGGGGCTGGTCACCGCCTTGCGCAGGTCGGCGGCGCCGGTCGGGGACTGGTGGAGCAGTTCGCCCGCCCCCGCAACGGTGGCCCGCGCCAGACGCATGGCAAGTTCGGCGGGCAATCCGGCGGCCTCGCCGGCCTTCGCCATCGCCTCGACCATCAGGAAGATATAAGCCGGGCCGCTGCCCGATACGGCGGTCACCGGGTCGAGAAGCGACTCGTCCTCGACCCAGGCCACGTCGCCGACCGCGCGCAGCAGCGAATCGCACAGCGTCTTCTGCGCTTCGGTCACCACCGGATTGCCAACGGCGACAGTCATGCCGCGGCCGATGGCGGCGGGCGTGTTGGGCATCGAACGGACAATGGCCGCCCCCTCTCCCAACGCCGATTCGAAGGAGGCGATGGTCTTGCCGGCGGCGACGGACAGGAACACCGTGCCGGGGCGGACCAGCGCCCGGTAGGCCGGAAGGACCGAGTCCATCACCTGCGGCTTCACCGCAAGGACCACCACGTCGGGCACGAATCCGGCGGGCACGCTGTCCGGTCCGCCCGCCAGGACGACGGCGGGGTTGCCGCGCAGGGACTCCGGCAGGCCGGACGGCTCGACCACGGCGACGCTGGACGCGATGCCGGCCGTCAGCCAGCCGTCGAGCATCGCCCCGCCCATCTTGCCGCAGCCGACCAGAAGCAACGTGCAGCCCTGCGTCCCAGCTTGCGCCATGGCGTTCACGCCTCCCCGGCGGTGTCGAGGATGGCGGCGGACACCGCCTCGGACGCCGACTTGCCGCCCCAGATCACGAACTGGAAGGCGGGGTAGAAGCGCTCGCACTCCGAAAGCGCGATTTCGACGAGGTCCTCAAGCTGCTCCACCGTGGCGCCGCGCGAACCGCGCAGCAGCATGGTCTGGCGGAACATCGGGGTGTGCTCCTCGGCGCAGACGTCGAAATGGCCCAGCCACATGCGCGCGTTCACCTCCGCCAGCAGATCGTTGACCGAGGACCGGCGCGCCGCCGGGACCTTCATGTCGAACTGGCAGGAGAACTGCATTGCGCTGACGTCGGACTGCCAGACGAAATAGAGGCGATAATCGCACCAGCGCCCGCCGATCTCGACGATCAGCTCGTCCTCGCCGGCCCGCTCGAAGGGCCATTCGTTGGCGGTGACGATCTCCTCGACGATGTCCAGGGGATTGTGCGCGGAAGAGGGGGTGTCGACGGCAACAGCCGACATGTCGGCGTCCTCCTGTGAAGGCGCGGTGGACGGAACCGCCCCGGGACCTGTTCACCCTGCTGCGTGAAGGGAGGGGCCCCGAGATGTTGTGGCTGTCAGACGGATGAATACCACCCAAGGCACCCTGCCAAACGGGTCTGGCCGGTGCAACTGCTTTTCGGCGGTGCATCCGTGAAGGATTGGAGACGGGGCGGAGGGCCGGATCAGACCGGCCCGCTGCCCCCTCCGGCGATGGGACCGACTGCGGGAGCGGCGGCGGGAGGGGAGGCGCCCGTATCCGGCTTCGGTCCGCGCCCGGCCTGCAGGCCGGCCACCGTGGCCTCCAGCGCGGCAAGGCGCTCGGCCATGGCCTCCTGCTCCTCGCGGGCCTTGGCGGCCATGGCGCGGACGGCCTCGTGCTCCTCGCGGCTCACCACGTCCATCCGCGACAGAACGCGCTCGAACTGCTGGCGCATCTGCGCCTCAGCTTCCTCGCGCAGGGACGACAGCGCGCCGAGCGCGCCACCCGCGACGCGGGCCAGATCGTCCAGAATCTTATTGTCCACCTGCATCGACTCAAAATCCGCTTCTTGTCTGCCGCATTATGGGACCCGCCCCACGGAACTTCAACGGGCTTGGACGCAATGCGTCACGGGGCTTGGACGCAATGCGTCACGGGGCTTGGACGCAATGCGTCACGGGGCTTGGACGCAATGCGTCACGGGGCTCGGACGCAATGCGTCACGCGCGCCTCCACTCTCAACGCCGCAACCCGTCGATCAGCCCCTTCAGCAGCGCGTCCGGCTTCGGGGCATTGCCGCCGCCGGGAATCGGCAGATCCTTCGGCACCACCTTGTTCAGCAGCCCTTCGGCGGCGCGGCGGGCGAAATACTCCTGCACCTCCTGCATCTCGAAGGAGCGGGTGGGCTTGTCGAGCGCGCCGGTCATGCGCACGGTCAACGGCGGCAGCGCCTGGTCGGACTGAACGGTCAGGCGAACGCGCATGTCGATGGTCTGCTCCGGCAAATTGACCTGCCCCGCCGCCACCGCCTCGCCCAGGTCGGAGGTCAGCCGCGTGTCGTCCGTGCGCGCCACGCCCTTGTCGATGGCGAAGCTGCCGTCCAGCCGGGCGAAGCGGGTCTCCCCACCCTGAAGGCCGCCCATCACCGCGCCCAGCAGCTCCTGCGGGCGCTCCAGTTTCGTCAACCGGTCGCGCAGCGCGCCAAGGTCGAAGCCGCGCAGCAGCCCGTCGCGCGCGCTGATCCGGCCCTGGCCGGCCAGCGCCTTGAGCATGGCGTCGCCGCCGGCCCCGCTCGTCGTCAGGCTGGCTTCGGCGTCCAGCACGCCCCCGGCAATCTCCAGCGCTCCGCCGCCCAGACCGCCGCCCGCCGCCTCGGCGAGCTTGGCCTTGGACAGGGTGACGGTGGCCTCCGCGGTCGGTGTCTGGTTCCCCGGCGCGGCGAGCCGGCCGGTGGCGCCGAGCTGGCCGCCCATCAGGCCGCCGTCGAACCGCTCCACCGTCAGCACCCCGTTCGTCACGGTGGCGCGCAGGGCCGGATTCTCGATCCGCGTGTTGCCCTTGACGAGCGCCGAGGAGGTCAGCGCGAAGCGCCCGTCGAAGCGGCGCAGCCAGCCGAACTCCGCGGTTCCGGTGGTGGGTGCTGCCGGCGATGCCTCGGCCGCCGGGGAGGCGCCTCCCGCCGGAGCGCCGCCAGTGGGACGGGAGGCCGCCGCAGGCAGCGCGGCCAGCCGGTCGAGCTCCAGGTCACCGGTCTGCAGGTCGGCCTCCACCCGCGGCTTGCTGCCGTTCAGGTCGGCGCTGGCCTTGCCCTTGAGGGTGACGCCGGCCAGAACGCCCTGGATGTTGCCCAGCGTGAAGGCTTTCCGCGTTCCCGCCAGCTCTGTGTAGAGGTCCATCGGGCCATAGGAACCGGACGCGGCATCGTCGGTGAACAAACCGGCCAGCCGGGCCAGCTCCGGGTGCTTGGCGCGCAACTTCAGATCGACGGACGGGGTTTTCTCGACGTTCAGCAGCGTGCCGCCTGCCTCCAGCGAGCCTTCGGCCGCCTCCGCCCCCAATTCGACCGCCAGACGCTCGGCGTCGCCCGACAGGCGGGCCTGAGCCTTCACCGCGCCAAGCCGCTCCGGCGCGGGAGCGCCCTCCGGCCAGGGAACGGCGCGCGCCACCCTTTCCAGGCTGGCGGCCTCGGCGTTCAGCGTCAGATGCGCGCCGCGGAGCGGCTCCAACCCGGCGATCTGACCGTCCAGGCGGAGCCTCACCCCGGCGGCGTCCTGCACCGTCGCCTCCTTGATGGTCAGGGCGCCGCCCGCGGCCGTGGCGTCGAGCCGCAGCCCCTGGACCGGCGTGTTGCGCACGGTCAGTTGTCCGACCGACAATTCCAGGTTCGCGTCGACGCCGGCCAGCAGCCGGGCCGGCGTCAGGGCGGAACGCCCGTTGCGCGCGGGTGTCTGGGCCGCACCGTTGGCGGAAGCGGGAGCCGCGGCGTTGCCCGCGGTCCCGCCGCCGCCGGTTGCGCCGCCGCCGGTTCCACCATTGGCGGTGGGTGCGGTCTGGCCCGCCGCGTCGCCGCCCGATTGAGGCAGGTAGGCGTCGAGATTCAGCCGGTCGAGGTCGAGCCGCGCCCCGAAGGCGGGCCGCCCGCGGTCGACGTAGGCAACGGCGCCGGTCAGACGGCTGGCGTCCACGCGCAGGTCGAGCCCGTTCACGTCCAGCCGTCCGGGCCGCCCCTGCAGCTGCGCGGCGACCGAGGACCGTCGCAGCCGGTCCGCCGGAACGGCGCGGACATACACCCGCAGCCATTCCAGCAGGGCGCGCAGATTGTCGGCGTTCGCCTCCATCCGCAGGTCGAGGTTCGGCTGGCCGTTGGCCGCCGTCAGTTCCCCCGCCGCCACGAAGTCGGACCCGCCGGGCAGCAGCGCGCTGAAGCGGTCGATGTTCAGCGTTCCGCCGGTCAGGCTGGCCTCCACCCGCCCCTGCCGGACCACGCCCCCGTTGTAGGTGATGCCGTCCACCGCGAGATCGAGTTTGGCGTCCAGCGCGTCCGGCAGGGCGAATCCGCCGGGCGGGGCCGCACCGCCGGATGGGACGGGGCCGCCGCCGGATGGGGCG
>NZ_WHOR01000329.1:0-5566 GCF_013340925.1 Azospirillum formosense | reverse complement strand
CGACTTCGTCGCGTGCATTTGACTACATATTGTATTTTTTTTTTTTTTTTCAAAACAAAAAGCCGCATGCCGATTTCCGCCTTGGTCTCGTGGGCGCGGAGATGTGAATAGGAGACGGGCGGGGGGGGGGGCAATTGCTTCGCTCCCGATTCCCCATCCTCCAACAGCGTAGACGCCGATGCTGGGTTTCGGACCGATCGCCTTTGCCGTTCCGTGGGTGCTGGCCGCCCTGGCCGTCCTGCCGGTGCTGTGGTGGCTGCTGCGCGTCACGCCGCCGGCCCCGCGGGTGGTGCGCTTCCCCGCCATCCGGCTGCTGCGCGACCTGACGGCGCGGGAGGAGACCCCCGCCCGCACCCCGCTGTGGCTGCTGATCCTGCGCCTGATCGTCGCCGCGCTGCTGATCCTGGCCCTGGCCGGGCCGCTGCTGAACCCGCGCGCCGCCCTGCCGGGCAGCGGGCCGCTGCTGCTTCTGGTCGACAACGGCTGGGCGTCGGGCCGCGACTGGACGAGCCGCCGCGCCGCCATGGAGGAGCTGGTGTCGCAGGCGGAGCGGCAGAACCGGCCAGTCGTCCTGCTGCCGACCGCCCGGCCCGCCGGGGGCGAGGCGGTGAAGGCCAGCCCGCCCCTGCCCGCCTCGGAAGCCCGCCGCCTGATCCAGGCGCTGGAGCCGCACCCCTGGCCGACCGACCGCGCCGGCGCGCTGGAGGCGGTGCGCGGTCTCGCCGCGCGGGGCTCCGCCCACACCGTCTGGCTGTCGGACGGCATCGGCGACCGCAGCGCCCGCGGCCTCGCCGAGACGCTGCAACGCATGGGCTCCCTGGAGATCCTCGACGATTCCGCGGAAAAGCCGCCCCATCTGCTGCTTCCCCCCTCGTCGGAGGGCGCCGGCCTGTCCGCTCGCGTGGTGCGCGCCGACTCCTCCCGCCCGGAAAGCGTCACCGTGCGCCTGTCCGGCGCCGACGGCCGCCTGCTGACCCGCCAGCCCGTCGCCTTCGACGCCGGGCAGCTCACCCGCGAGGTGCGCTTCGAGGTGCCGGCGGAACTGCGCAACGACGCCGCCAGCCTGCGCGTGGAGAACGACACCACCGCCGGGGCCACCGTCCTGCTCGACGAGCGCTGGCGCCGCCGCCCGGTCGGGCTGGCCTCGGGCCGAGCCAACGGCGAGAACCAGCCGCTGCTGTCCGACCTGCACTATCTGGAACGGGCGCTGGCCCCCTACAACGAGGTGCGCCGCGGCGAACCGGACGAGCTTCTCAAGCGCGACCTCGCCGTGCTCGTGCTGTCGGACATCGGCGCCCTGACCGGCCAGGAGGCCCAGACCATCGAGGACTGGGTGCGCAAGGGCGGCGTCCTGCTGCGCTTCGCCGGGCCGCGGCTGGCCCAGAACCCCGACCGTCTGGTGCCGGTGCGCCTGCGGCTGGGCGACCGGGCGCTGGGCGGCGCCCTGTCCTGGTCGGAGCCGGCGAAGCTCCAACCCTTCGACGGCCGCAGCCCCTTTGCCGGCCTGCACATCCCCGACGACGTCGCCGTCTCGCGGCAGGTGCTGGCCGAACCGGCGCTGGACCTCGCCGATCGCACCTGGGCGCGGCTCCAGGACGGCACCCCCCTGGTCACCTCGGAAAAGCGCGGAGACGGCTACATCGTGCTCGTCCACACCACCGCCAGCCCGGAATGGTCCAACCTGCCGATGTCCGGCCTGTTCGTCGACATGCTGCGCCGTCTGGTGACGCTGAGCGGCGGCGTCGCCGGGGGCGCCCATGGCGGCACACTGGAGCCGCTGGAGGTGCTGGACGGCTTCGGCCGGCTGGTGCCGCCGCCGGCCGCCGCCTTCCCCATCGCCGGGGACGCCGGGGCCGACGTGATCGGCCCGCGCCACCCGCCGGGCTTCTACGGCACGGAGGAGGCCCGCCGCGCCCTCAACCTGACCGCCACGCTGACGCGGATCGAGCCGTTGGGCGCCATGCCCGGCGGGGTCGCCCGCGGCCCCTACGGCACGCGGGGCGAGGTGGCTCTGAAGCCGGCGCTGCTCGGCATCGCGCTGTCGCTTGCCATGATCGACCTGCTGATCGCCCTGATGCTGCGCGGCCTGCTCGGCGGCTTGCGGTTCGGCGGCAAGCGTCGCCGCGCCGGGGCAACCGCCGCGGTCCTGCTGACTCTGGGCGCGGCGCTCCCCATGGCCGCGGCGCCCTGGACCCCCGCCCGCGCCGACGACGCGCAATCGACCAAGGTGACGGCGGAGACCTATCTCGCCTATGTGCGCACCGGGGACGGCACGGTGGACGACACCTCGCGCGCCGGGCTGGAAAGCCTCGTGGACGTGCTGACCCGCCGCACGGCGGTGGAGGCCGCCGGGGCGGTGGGCGTCGATCCGGAAAGCGACGAGCTGGCCTTCTATCCCCTGCTCTACTGGCCGGTGTCCGGCGGGCAGCGCGCGCTCAGCGACCACGCCCGCGCCCGGCTGAACGAGTACATGCGCAACGGCGGCACCATCCTGTTCGACACGCGCGACCAGTCGGCGGGTGCCGTCGGCGGCAACCAGGCGCTCCAGGGCATGGTGCAGGGGCTGGACATCCCGCCGCTGGCCCTGGTCCCGCCCGACCATGTTCTCACCAAGTCCTTCTACCTGCTGAACGATTTCCCAGGCCGCTACAACGGCGGCAATCTGTGGATCGAAGCGCGCGAGGGCCGCGCCAACGACGGCGTGTCGCCCGTGCTGATCGGCGGCAACGACTGGGCCGCCGCCTGGGCGGCGAACCGCAACGGCCAGCCGCTCTACGCCGTCGTCCCCGGCGGGGAACGGCAGCGCGAGATGGCCTACCGCTTCGGCGTCAACCTCGTCATGTACGCGCTGACCGGCAACTACAAGGCCGATCAGGTCCATGTGCCCGCGATCCTTGAGAGGCTCGGCCAGTGACCCTGCTTGACGGAACCTCCATCGCTCTGGCGCCGCTGCTGCCCTGGGTCTTCCTGGTGCCGCTGTTCGTGGTGGCGCTGGCGATCCTGGCTCTGGCCGTCTTCCGCCGGGCGCGCGGCGTCTGGCTGCGCGCCCTGGCGGTGGCGGTGCTGGCGCTCGCGCTGATCAACCCGTCGCTGGTGCAGGAGAAGCGGGAGCCGATCAAGGACGTGGCGGTGATCGTGCTCGACGCCTCGCCCAGCCAGAACATCGGCGACCGCCGCGCCCGCGCCGAAGCCGAACTGGAGCGCCTGACCGAGCGGCTGAAGGCTTTCGACGATCTGGAGCTGCGGGTGGTCCGCGCCGGGGACGCGGAATCCGGCGCTTCCGCCATCAACGAGACGCACCTGTTCGACGCCCTGAACCGCGCCATGGCCGACGTGCCCCGCCGCCGCATGGCCGGGGCGGTGCTGATCACCGACGGCCAGGTCCACGACGTTCCGGAGAATCTTGCCCGGCTGGCCGAGATCGGCCCGGTGCACACGCTGCTGACCGGCAACCGCGACGAGGGCGACCGCCGTCTGGCCATCGTCCAGGCCCCGGCCTACGGCCTCGTCGGCAAGCCGGTGGAACTGACCATCCGGGTGGACGACATGCCGCGCCGCCAGTCGGCCGACGCGGCGGTGACTCTGCGCCAGGACGGCGGGCCGCCACGCACCATCCGTGTTCCGGTCGGCCAGGACTTCCACATGGAGCTGCCGGTCAACCACGGCGGCCAGAATGTGCTGGAGATGGAGGTCGAGGCGGCGCGGCAGGAGCTGACGCTCGCCAACAACCGCACCGCCGTGGTGGTGAACGGGGTGCGCGACCGGCTGCGCGTCCTGCTGGTGTCCGGCGAGCCGCACGCCGGCGAGCGGACGTGGCGCAACCTTCTGAAGGCCGACCCGTCGGTCGATCTCGTCCACTTCACCATCCTGCGCCCGCCGGAGAAGCAGGACGGCACGCCGATCCGCGAGCTGTCGCTGATCGCCTTCCCGATTCGCGAGTTGTTCGAGATCAAGCTGGACGAGTTCGACCTGATCATCTTCGACCGCTACCGCCGGCGCGGCGTGCTGCCGCAGATGTATCTGGAAAACATCGCCGAGTACGTGCAGAAGGGCGGCGCCCTGCTGGAGGCGTCCGGCCAGGGCTACGCCACGCCGCTGTCGCTGTTCCGCACACCGCTGGGCCAGGTGATGCCGGCGGAGCCGACCGGCCAAGCCATCGACCGCCCCTTCAAGCCGACGGTGACGGAGGTCGGCCGCCGCCACCCTGTGACCGCCGGCCTGCCCGGCGACCACCCGGACGGCGAACCGAGCTGGGGCCGCTGGTTCCATCAGGTGGAGGTCGTGCCGGGCAACGGCGCGGTGGTGATGAACGGCGCCGACGACCGCCCGCTGCTGATCCTCGACCGCGTCGGCAAGGGCCGGGTGGCGCAGCTGGCGTCCGACCAGATGTGGCTGTGGAGCCGCGGCTTCGAGGGCGGCGGCCCCCAGGCCGAGCTTTTGCGCCGCCTCGCCCACTGGCTGATGAAGGAGCCGGAGCTGGAGGAGAACGACCTGCGCGCCCATGTGGACGGCAATCGCATCACGGTGGAGCGCCGCTCCCTGGAGCCCGACCCGCGCAGCATCACCCTCACCACCCCCTCCGACGAGACCCGGACGCTGGAGATGACCGAGGACCGCACGGGCCGCGCCAGCGCCACCGTGGTCGCCGGCGAACCGGGCATCTACCGCATCACCGACGGCGAGCGCACGGCGTTGGCCGTGGTGGGCGCCGTCAACCCGCCGGAACTGGCCGACGTGCGCTCCACCGGCGACCGCCTGTCGGGCGTCGCCGACGAGACTGGAGGCGGCGTGCACTGGATTTCCGACACGGAAGGCGGCGTGCGCCCCGGCATCGACGTGCGCCGCACCCGTCCCGACCGGACGCAGACCGGCGACGACTGGATCGGCCTGCGCGCCAACGGCGATTTCACGGTGACGGGGGTGTCGGAGGTGCCTTTGCTGCCCGTGGGCGCGGTGCTGGCCCTGGCGCTGGGCGCGCTGTTGATGGCGTGGCGTCGCGAGGGCCGATAAGGGTCAACGAAGCTGTTGCATTCGGGTCGGGTTTCCGCTTATGGTCCCGACCCTTCCGGCGCGGATCGCGCCGATCGGTTGGGGCGTCGCCAAGCGGTAAGGCAGCGGTTTTTGGTACCGCCATTCCCAGGTTCGAATCCTGGCGCCCCAGCCACCTAATTCCCTGTAAATTCAGGTACTTAACCCCGCCCAACGGCGGGGTTTTGTGTTGCGAGGGGGTGCAAACCGATTCACTGGGGAATGAGCGACTTACAAGCCTCGCCAGAAATTCCGCTCCGTTCGGCGCCGTGCACCTACAAGCCGGCCGCACCAGCATGATGCATGGGGAGGTTGGGCTATCCCCTCCGGCGCTGTCACGACTCGATGTGCGTCACAAGCCGTGCACACCGGATCACCTAGCAGGGCGCGGAAAAACGAACATATTCTGGCCTTTTCCCCCGCTTAGGCTTGAGAATGGGGGTTCTGAAGCCCGTTTTTATCAGAATGGAGCGTCTTTTCGCGCTCCGCGGCTGCCGGAACCGCCGTTCAGGCGGATTGCGGGCGTGATTATGCCGCT
>NZ_WHOR01000328.1:0-5596 GCF_013340925.1 Azospirillum formosense | reverse complement strand
CGCGCTGGATGTGTATAAGCGACCTCCCCTGGCCCTCCCCCGCTGGCGAAGTGGGGGTAATTTGCTCCCCCCCCCCGCGTCAGCGGGTGAGGGCTAGGGAGGGGGCAAGACCTCTCCTGCCGCCGACCCCTACCGCCGCACCATCGGCGCCAGATCCTTGCGGATGCCGGCGTCCAGCCGGGCGTTCAAATCGTCCATCATGCGGCGGACGAGGTCCTGAAGGGTCGCCTCGCGGTCGGCCACCGAGATGTTCTCCGGCACCGTGGTGGAGTGGGTCACCGTCGCCTTGGTCATGCCGCGGAAGGTCGATTCGCCGGGCAACTCGCCGTTGACCTCGACCTCGATCCGGCCGTCGTAGCGCTGGGCCTGATCGTTGGTGAAGTAGCCCTTCACCCCGCCGGTCTTGGGAAGCTGGACCTCGACGATGCTGGCGTCGCGGATGGTGACGCGGACGCGGCCCGGCCCGCCCGCGGCCTGGAGCCGCTCGTTGGCCCAACGGCGCACCGCATCGGCGGGCGGCAGGGGGATGCGCTGGTCGACGGCGGTGCCGGCCGGACGGTGGGCGTCCACCACGTCGACGCCGCCTGCGTTCAGGACGATCGGGCCGAAGTTGGAATAGTCGATGGGCCGGGCCGCCGGACGCGGCGGCGTGCTCTGGCAGGCCGTCAGGGCCACGGTGGCGAGAGCGGCGGCGAGAACGAAACGGCGGGTGGGCATGATCGCTCCGGTGAGACGGAAAAACGGCGCGGCACTATAGCCGCGCCGTCCTCCCAACGCATCCGGAACCTGGAGCCGCCTACTTCGCCGTCCCGTAGACCCGGTCGAGGTCCGCGTCGTCGAAGTGGTAGGCGGTGGAGCAGAACTGACAGACCACCTCGACGCGCCCGTCGTCGATCTTCAGATCCTGCACCTCGGCGCGCGGCAGGCTGGACAGCATGTCCGACACCCGCTCGCGCGAGCAGCGGCAGCCGAAGCGCAGGGCCTTGGGCTGCCACACCCGCACGCCGTCCTCGTGGAACAGGCGGAACAGCAGGTCGCGGGCCGGCAGCTCCGGGTCGAGAAGCTCGTCGCCGGTGGTGCTGGACAGCAGGACCATGGCGCGGCGCCACGCGTCCTCGTCGCCGGAACCGAGCACCTTTTCCGTGGCGTCCTGCGGCAGGCGCTGGATCATGATGCCGCCGGCCCGCCAGGCGCCCTTGCTGCCGTCCGGCAGGGTCTCCTGGTCCACCGACACGGTCAGGCCGGTGTCGATCTGCTCCGACTGGCGGAAATAGTGCTGCACGCAGTCGGCCAGCGTCTTGCCGTACAGCTCGACGATGCCCTGGTAGCGCTCGGTGTTCGGCCCCTGGTCCACGGTGAAGGCGATGTGGCCCTTGCCGAGCAGGGCCGGCGCCGGGGCGATGGCCACGTCGGCGGCGGCCTTGGCCAGCGCTTCCTCGTCGAACTGGGCGTAGGCGCGGATGTCGCCGACCGAGGTGATGTCCGCCACCATCAGCCGGACCGGACCGTCGCCCTTGGTCTGGAGCGTGAAGATGCCGTCGTACTTCAGCATGCTGGACAGCAGCATGGCGAGCGTCATCGTCTCGGCCAGGAAGCGGGCAACCGGCTCCGGATAGGCGTGGCGGGTCAGGATTTCGTCCAGCGCGGGGCCCAGCTTCACCATGCGGCCGCGCAGGCGCGACGCCTCGATCTGGAAAGGCAGAACGAGATCGTCGGTGATCGGTTGGACGGAAGGATCGTCCATGATGTCCTCGAAGTTACGACAGGCCATGGCCCGGCGCCACCATCCCGCTCATCGCGGGGGGCGGCGCCGGGCCATGACTCCAATTCCAAGGGCTCTCAGCCCCAAGTGCTTTTAAATAGTGGCGCCGAGGCACCATGCCAGTATGGCCTTCTGGGCGTGCAGGCGATTTTCCGCCTCGTCCCAGACGACCGAGTGCCGGCCGTCGATCACCCCGTCGGTCACTTCCTCCCCGCGGTGGGCGGGCAGGCAGTGCATGAACAGGGCGTCGGGGGCGGCGAGATCCATCAGCGCCTCGTTGACCTGATAGGGCCCCAGGACCGCCGCCCGCTCGTCCACGTCGGTGTTGTGCATGGAGGCCCAGGCGTCGGTGACCACGCAGTCGGCCCCGCGCACGGCCTCCTCCGGCGAGGTGGTGACGGTGATCCGCCCGCCCTCGCGCTTCACCCAGTCGAGCAGTTCCGGCGCCGGGCCGTAGATCTCCGGGCAGCCGAGGCGGATCTCGACGCCGAGGCGCACCGCCACATGGACCCAGCTCACCGCCACGTTGTTCACGTCGCCGATCCAGGCCACCGTGCGCCCTTCGATGGGGCCGCGATGCTCCTCGAAGGTCATCACGTCGGCCATGATCTGGCAGGGGTGCGACTGGTCGGTCAGGCCATTGATGATCGGCACCGAGGCAAACTCGGCCAGCTCCTGCACGCGCTCCTCGCCCATGGTGCGGACCATCACCGCGTCCACGTAGCGCGACAGCACGCGGGCGGTGTCGCCGATGGTCTCGCCGCGGCCGAGCTGCATGTCGTCGGGCTTCAGCACCACCACGTCGCCGCCGAGCTGGCGCATGCCGACCTCGAAGGAGACGCGGGTGCGGGTCGACGGCTTCTCGAAGATCATCGCCAGCGTGCGGCCCGCGAACAGCGAGCGGTAGGCCGGGATGTCCTTCTTGATGGTCGCGGCCATGGCGAGGATCTGGCGCAGCGTCGCCTTGTCCAGCCGGTCGATGTCGAGGAAATGACGGACGGCGGACATCACACCAGCTCCTTGGCGGTCTTGGCGAGGATGGCCACGGCCTCCTCGACCTCGGCCTCGCCGATGTTCAGCGGCGGCAGCAGCCGGACCACGTTGTCGCCCGCCGGAACGGACAGCAGGCCGTTGGCGCGCAGGGCCACGACCACGTCGCCGACCGCCGGGCCGCAGGCGAGGCCGAGCATCAGCCCCTTGCCGCGCACGCCCTTGAAGACCGACGGGTTCTCGGCCACCAGCCCGGCCAGACGGTCCTGGAGCAGGCCGCCGATGCGCTGCACATGGTCGAGGAAGCCGGGCTCCAGCACCTTGTCCAGCACGGCGTTGCCGACCGCGGTGGCCAGCGGGTTGCCGCCGTAGGTCGAGCCGTGGGTGCCGGCGGTCATGCCCGACGCCGCCTTCTCGGTGGCGAGGCAGGCGCCCAGCGGGAAGCCGCCGCCGATGCCCTTGGCCACCGCCATGACGTCCGGCGTGATGCCGGCCCATTCATGGGCGAACAGCTTGCCGGTGCGGCCCATGCCGCACTGGATCTCGTCCAGGAACAGCAGCATCCCGTGCTGGTCGCACAGGTCGCGCAGGCCGCGCAGGAACTCGACCGAGCCGGCGCGGATGCCGCCCTCGCCCTGGATCGGCTCCAGGCAGATGGCCGCGGTGCGGTCGGTGATGGCGGCGCGCACGGCCTCCAGATCGCCGAAGGGCACGAGGTCGAAGCCATCGAGCAGCGGGCCGAAGCCCTTGATCAGCTTCTCCTGCTGCGCCGCCGACACCGCGGCCAGCGTGCGGCCGTGGAAGGCCTGCTCGAAGGTGATGATGCGGGTGCGGGCCTTGTCGCCCTTCTCATAATGGTATTTGCGGATCAGCTTGGCGCCGCACTCCCACGCCTCGGCGCCCGAGTTCGTGAAGAACACGGTGTCGGCGAAGGTGGCGGCGGTCAGCCGCTTGGCGAGGCTCTCCTGCCCGGCGACCCGGAACAGGTTGGAGGTGTGCCAGAGCTTGTGCGCCTGGGCGGTCAGCGCCTCGACCAGATAGGGATTCGCGTGGCCGAGGACGTTCACCGCCACACCGGCGGCGAAGTCGAGGAATCGTCGCCCGTCGGTCGCGTACAGATACGGACCTTCGCCGCGCTCGAACACGATGTCGGCGCGGGCATATGTGGGCATGACGACCGGAATCACAGCGAAAACCTCCGAATGAGGAAAGCCCGGCGGACACCCTCGCCCGCCGGGAACCGTCGAATATCAAGATGTCACTTCGGCCTGTCAACGGATTGGCTACGCCGACCGGCTGAATTCGGCCGAATTCCGGCGGATTTACGCCTTCAGCTTGTAGCCCGTCTTCAGCATGCGCCAGGCCAGCCACCACAGGGCGCCGTTGACCGCCAGCATGACGAGAATCCCGATCCCCAGCGTGCCGTCCGACCGCCCGATGAAGCCGTAGCGGAAGCCGTCGATCATGTAGAAGAACGGGTCGAAATGGGCGATCCACCAGAACACCGGCGGCAGCGTCTCCACCGAATAGAAGGTGCCGGACAGGAAGGACAGCGGCGTCACCACGAAGTTGGTCACCGCCGCGATGTTGTCGAACTTCTCCGACCAGATGCCGCCGACCAGCCCGAGCAGCGACAGCAGCATGGACGCCATCAGGGCGTGGAAAATGACGAATTCCGGATGGGCGATGCGCACCGGCACGAAGGCCCAGATCGCCAGACCGGTGACCAGCCCGACCAGCAGGCCGCGCGTCACCCCGCCCATGACGAAGCCGAAGGCCAGCTCCAGCGGGGCCATCGGCGGCATCAGGATGTCGACGATGTTGCCCTGGACCTTGGCGATCACCACGGAGGAGGAGGTGTTGGCGAAGGCGTTCTGGGCCATCGCCATCATGATCAGGCCGGGGGCCAGGAATTCCAGATAGGGCACCGTGCCGATCATCCGCACCGCGCCGCCCAGAGCCAGCGCGAAGACGGCGTAGAACAGCAGAGTGGTGACCACGGGCGCCCAGACGGTCTGCTGGTGCACCTTCAGGAACCGGCGCACCTCGCGCGCGTAAAGGGTCCACAGGCCGACCCAGTTGACGGCGCCGACCTGGCGGGGCATGGGAGGGAGAGGATGAGTCATCGCACCACGATTCACAGGATTGGACCGGACTTTAGGGCGCGCCGCCCGTTCCGGCAACCGCCCCCGGACGGGAGACAGCCATGACCCGCGACCAGCCGCCGGCCCGCAAGCCGCCGCGCCTCGTGACCGCCCAGTATCTGGAGAACGCGGCCCTGCACTATCTCCAGCGCTTCGCCAGTTCCTCGGCCAGCCTGCGCCGCGTGCTGATGCGCAAGGTCGACCGCTCCGCCCAGGCCCACGGCACCGACCCGGCGGAGGGGGCGCGCTGGGTCGAGGACCTGATCGCCCGCTACCTGCGCAGCGGCCTGCTGAACGACACGGCCTACGCGGAGATGCGGGCGGCCAGCCTGCACCGCCGCGGCACCTCGACCCGCGCCATCCGCGAGAAGCTGTCCGCCAAGGGCATCGGCCGCGACGAGGCCGACCGCGCGCTGGAGTCGCTGGACGAGGAGGTCGAGGGCGACCTGAACCTGACCGCCGCCCTGGCGCTGGCCCGCCGCCGCCGGCTCGGCCCCTACCGCCTGCCGGAGAAGCGCGCGGAGTTCCGCGACAAGGATCTGGCGGCGCTGGGCCGCGCCGGTTTCGCCTACGACATCGCCCGGCGGGTGGTGGACGCCGAAGACCCCGACTCGGTGGAGTAACCCCGTCCCCTTCGCGGTCCGTTCGCCCCGCCCGGCTGTTGTTCGGCAAACGCCATTGGGAACGCCACCGGTCGGGG
>NZ_WHOR01000327.1:0-5671 GCF_013340925.1 Azospirillum formosense | reverse complement strand
GGGTTGGGGTGGGGGCAAAGCCCCTTCAACTCATGCAAAGAAGCGCCGCGTCAGCGGCGCAGCGCCTCGGCTTACACAGCCTGTTGCGGGCGCATGTCCGCCGGGTCGATGCCGGCGATTGCCACCGGCTTCTTCATGGCGTCGCGGCGGAACGGCTCGCCCAGCTCCTGGTTCAGGATCACCTCGACGAAGGTGGTGATGCCGCGCCCCTGGTCCTCGATGGCCTGGCGCAGGGCGGCGGTTACCTCGTCCTGGGTGCGCGCGGTGACGCCCTTCAGGCCGCAACCCTCAGCCACCTTGGCGTAGCTGAGCTTGGGGTTCAGCTCCGTGCCGACGAAGTTGTTGTCGTACCACAGCGTCGTGTTGCGCTTCTCCGCCCCCCATTGGAAGTTCCGGAAGATCACCATGGTGATCGCCGGCCATCCCTCGCGTCCGATGGAGGACATCTCGTTCATCGAGATGCCGAAGGCGCCGTCACCGGCGAAGCCGACCACCGGCGTGTTCGGGCTGCCGATCTTCGCGCCGACGATCGACGGGAAGCCGTAGCCGCAGGGGCCGAACATCCCCGGCGCCAGATACTTCCGCCCCTCCTCGAAGGTGGGGTAGGCGTTGCCGATGGCGCAGTTGTTGCCGATGTCGGTGGAGAGGATGGCGTCCGCCGGCAAGGCGGCCTGGATGGCCCGCCACGCCTGACGCGGCGACATGCGGTCGGACTCGCGCTCGCGCGCCTCGGCGTTCCAGCTCGTTCCGGGATCGTCCTCCTCATGGTCGAGCGAGGACAGGAGCTGAAGCCACGCCGACTTGGTCTGGTGGATCAAGGCGCGGCGCTCCAGCCGGTCCGTGTCCCCGGCGCCAGGGGCGAGCTGCGCCAGGATCTGCTGCGCGACCTGTTTGGCGTCGCCGCAGATGCCGACCGACACCTTCTTGGTCAGGCCGATGCGGTCGGGGTTGATGTCCACCTGGATGATCTGCGCGCCCTTCGGCCAATAGTCGATGCCGTAGCCGGGCAGGGTGGAGAAGGGGTTGAGCCGCGTGCCGAGCGCCAGCACGACGTCGGCCTTGGCGATCAGCTCCATCGCCGCCTTGGACCCGTTGTAGCCGAGCGGCCCGACCGCCAGCGGATGGCTGCCGGGGAAGGCGTCGTTGTGCTGGTAGCCGCAGCAGACCGGCGCGTCCAGCCGCTCCGCCAGCGCGATGCTGTCCGGAATGGCCCCGCCGATCACCACCCCGGCGCCGTTGAGGATGACCGGGAACTTGGCCTCCGACAGCAGGCGCGCCGCCTCGGCGATGGCCTGCCGCCCGCCCGCCGGGCGCTCCAGCCGGACGATCTGCGGCAGCTCGACGTCGATGACCTGGGTCCAGAAATCGCGCGGCACGTTGATCTGCGCGGGGGCGCAGCCGCGCCACGCCTTCTCGATGACGCGGTTCAGCACCTCGGCCATGCGGCTGGGATCGCGCACCTCCTCCTGGTAGCAGACCATGTCCTTGAACATGGCCATCTGTTCGACCTCCTGGAAACCGCCCTGGCCGATGGTCTTGTTGGCGGCCTGCGGCGTCACCAGCAGCATCGGCGTGTGGTTCCAGTAGGCGGTCTTGATGGAGGTGATGAAGCCGGTCACGCCGGGGCCGTTCTGGGCGATGGCCATGGCCATTTCCCCGGTGACGCGGCTGTAGCCGTCGCAGATCAGGGCGGCGTTTGTCTCGTGCGCGCAGTCCCAGAACCGGATGCCGGCCTTGGGGAAGAGGTCGGAGACCGGCATCATGGCCGATCCGATGATCCCGAAGGCGTGCCGGATGCCGTGCATCTGAAGGACCTTCACGAACGCTTCCTCGGTGGTCATTTTCATGGTGCGCATCCTCGTTTCATGGATGGGTGGTGTGGGATGAGAGGGGAGGGGGCCAAGGGTCATCGGCCGGCGGTCAGCCGGCGATCACGCGCGGCATGGCCCGCTCGCCGGGGCCGGGAAGAATGGCGGGCCGGTGCACGGCGATCAGGGGGGCATAGCCGCCGGCCCCCTCCGGCATCGGCATGGCGAACCAGCGGTAATGGCGGCCGCTCCAGACGAGCAGCCCGTGGCTCAGGCCGTGGCCGTCCACCGCGAAGCGGTCGATCAGGCGTCCGGCGAGGCCGGCGGGCAGCGGTTCGTAGACGATGCCTGGACCGGAGCGGAACCCCACCCGCGGGCAGGAGGGCGAGCCGCAGATGTAGAGGCTCCGGGCGCCCATCGCCTTGGCGCGGGTCATCAGGAGGGCCAGGGCGGGGCCATGATCAGTGTGGTCTTGCGGCATGTCTGCTCCTTTCCCGATGGAGGGATGAAGAGGCGGGGCCAGAGTGGCGGGGTCAGGCTTCCCCGGCGCCGTAGAAGAGGGTCACGGTGTGCTTCGCCTCCGCGAAGAAGAGCCAGCGCTCGGCGACCACCCCCAGGGCGGCGGCGGCGACGGCCAGCAGCGCCAGCGTGCCGGACAGGGCGCCGGGACCGGCGACCAGCGCGCCGAGGCTCAGCACCGCCGGCAAGGCGAAGGCGGCGAGGCGGGTGATCAGACGCAGGCGGACGGCGTGGCGGCGCCCGACGCGGAAACCCATTTCCTTGAGCAGGTAGTTGTCCTCGCTGTGCGGGGCGTCGAGCAGGCGGACCCGCCCGATGTGGCCGAGGCCGGTCGCCGTCTCCGCCGTGCTGACGGGGCGGGCGGTGGCGCAGTGGTGCCAATGCCCCTCTTTGGCCGCCCAGGCTAGCCCCACCGACGCCAGGGCCAGCAGGGAGGACCAGCCCGCCGCCTGCCCGACCACGCCCAGCAGCGCGTTCAGCAGCAGCGCCCCGGTCATCAGCGACAGCGCCAAGTACGTGCGCGGCACCCACGGGTTGGCCCACTGGCGGATCGGCTTCAGCGAGGCGTAGATCATCGCCGTGCAGTAGACGGTGACCGCAGCCATCGCCGCGGTGATCCAGCCGGCGACACCCGCCACGCCGCTGCCGCTGCCGCCGCCGTCAGCGCCGGTTGCCAGGACGATCCAGGCGATGGCGAAGACGCCCGCCGGCAGGAAGGTGGCGACCGCCGCCACGCCTTCGCGCGACAGCCAGGAGCTGCGCCATTGCGACAGCGCCCGCCACGCACGCTCCGGCCGGCCGAGATGGGCCAGCGAGGACAGCAGCCCGGCCACCACCAGTCCCAGGGCGAGGGCGAGGGCGGCGAGGCCGAACAGCGGACTCGTCGGCAGCAGGCCGAAGGGCGCCAGCAGGCCGAGCAGGGCGAGCAGGCCGTAGCCGGCGCCCGCAGCACTCGTGAAGAAGATGATGGAGAAGGCCGGATGCATGGAATCCCTCCCTCAGCGCGCCAGGATGCGGTCGGCCCATTTCAGCAGGCCGTGGAGCGGCAGGTCGTCGTTGGCGCTGTCCTTGGCCCTATCCTTGGCCCCGCCCTTGGCGATGCGTTCGTCCAGCGCCAGGGTGGGCCGCGGCCGGGGCGGCAGGTACTTGTTGGTCGGCTGGTAGTCCAGCTCCGGCATCAGGTCGTAGCCGCCGCGTTCCGCCACCAACGTCGAGACGGCGGAGGCCGGATCGGCGAGGTCGCCGAAATGACGCGCCGAGGTCGGGCAGACCATGACGCAGGCCGGCACCCGTTCCGATTCCGCCAGCGTCTCGTTGTGGATGCGGTCGATGCACAGCGTGCATTTCTTCATCACGCCGACGTCCTGGTCGAACTCGCGCGCGCCGTAGGGGCAGGCCCAGGAGCACAGCTTGCAGCCGATGCACAGATCCTCGTTGACCAGCACGATGCCGTCCTCGGCCCGCTTGTAGGAGGCGCCAGTCGGGCAGACGGTCACGCAGGCCGGCTGTTCGCAATGCAGGCAGGAGCGCGGGAAGTTGGTGGTGCGCGACCCGCAGCCTCCCTGCTCGGAGCCGGCCTCGAAGCTGTGGATGCGGTTGAACCACACCCCGTCCGGACCGGCGCCGTAGGCGTCGGTGTCGGTCAGCGGCGCCATGTGGCCGCCGTCGTTCCACTGCTTGCAGGCGACCGCGCAGGCGTGGCAGCCGACGCAGGTGTCGAGGTCGATGACCAGCCCCAGCCGGGGGGCGCCGGGTTCGCGGTTGGGAAGGCTCGTCATGACCGTACTCCCCGAGACGTGGGCCGGAAGACGGCGCCGGTGCGCAGGATGGCAGGCGGCGGCTCGACGCCCGGCGGCATGGCCTGGGCGGGGAAGCGCGGCATCGTCTCGGCCCGCTCCTTCGGCGATGCCTTCTCGACGCGGACGCGCAGGTCATACCAGGCGGCCTGTCCGGTCACCGGGTCGGCGTTGGAATGGCGGTAGCCGTTGCGCTCCGGCAGCAGTTCCGAGATCAGGTGGTTGAGCAGGAAGCCCTTCGTCCCCTCCGGTGCGTCGGTGGACAGGTTCCAGGCGCCGGAGCGCTTGCCGATGGCGTTCCAGGTCCACACCGTTCCGGGTTCCACCCCATCCATCAGCTGGACCGGCACCCGGATGCGCCCGGTCGGGCTGGTCACCCAGGCCCAGTCGCCGTCGGCGAGGTCGAGCGCCTCGGCGGTGGAGCGTGCGATGTAGAGACTGTTGCGTGCCAGGATCTGCCGCAGCCAGGCGTTCTGCGAGCCCCAGGAATGGTACATGGGCATCGGGCGCTGGGTGACCGCGTGCAGAGGGAAGGCGCCCTCGTCCAGCCCTTCCTCCTCCAGCGGCGGGTACCAGAAGGGCAGGGGGTCGAAGTAGGTTTCCACCCTTTGCCGCTTGTCGGCAGGCGGCACCACCGCGCCGTGCCCGCGCGCGGCGAGGCGGAATTTCTGGAGCGGCTCGACGTAGAGCTGGAGGATCACCGGCTCCGGCTTGTCGAGGAAACCCATGCGGGTGGCGGTCTCCAGATAGGCTTGGTTGGCGTGCTTGAAATAATGCTGCTCCGGCGGCAGCTCGAAATGCCAGAAGCAGCCGTTGCGGACGTAGCGGTCGAGCTGGTCCGGGTTGGGCGCGCCCTTGCCGGCGTCCTTCCCGTCGGCGCCGCGCCAGCCGGCCAGCGGGCCGATGCCGGGCTTGCGCTCGTGGTTGGTCATGTAGTCGGGATAGCCGCCGGGGTAGCGCGGGCTGCCGTCCTCCCGGACGAAGGCGGGCAGGCCGAGCCGCGCTCCCAACTCGATCAGCACGTCCTGGAAGGGCCGGACGTCGCGGTCGGGCGTCAGCACCGGCTGGCGGATCGAATCGCCGGGGCCGTGCGCGCTGCCGATCGGGCGGTCGAGCAGGGAGATGCAGTCCCACCGCTCCAGATAGGTGGTGTCGGCCAGCACGAGGTCGGCGTAGGCCACCATCTCCGAGGCGTAGGCGTCGCAATAGACGATGAAGGGGATGCGGTACTCGCCGGTGTCGGGGTCCTTGTCGGACAGCATCCGCATCGTCTCGGACGTGTTCATCGACGAGTTCCAGGCCATGTTGGCCATGTACATGAACAGCGTGTCGACGCGGTACGGGTCCCCCTCCCAGGCGTTGGCGACCACCATGTGCATCAGCCCGTGCACCGACAGCGGCGCGTCCCAGCTGAAGGCCTTGTCGATGCGGAGCGGCTCCCCGTTCTCGCCGACCAGCAGGTCCTCCGGCCCCATCGGGTAGCCGAGCGGCATCCCGTGGATGGCCTTGCCGGGGCCGGTCTGTCTCCTATAAACATCTGACGCTGCC
>NZ_WHOR01000326.1:0-5741 GCF_013340925.1 Azospirillum formosense | reverse complement strand
CCCGTTGGCCGACCGGCTGACGTCGGCGATGGGCGAGGAGGGGCGGTCCGTCAAGCCGGCGCTGGCGGCCCCGGCGGCGCTCGACAACCTGTTCGTCGTCTATTCGCACCGGCCCGGCACGCCGCCCGCAACGACGGCCGGCAAGGGAGCGGATGTTTTTTCCGCCGCCCTGGCGCAGGAGATGGTCAAGCCGGGCGTGCCGCTGCGCGACGCGCTGGCCGAGGTCGCCCGCACCGTCGTTGAACGCACGCGGGGGACGCAGCACCCCTGGCTCCAGGACCGGCTGGGCGCCGACCTCGTGCTGGTGCCCGGCCCGCGCGCGCCGGTCGTTGCCCGGACGGAGGAGGCGCCGCCCGCCGTGGCGGCGACCCCCGAGGCGAAGCCGGCCGAGCCCAAACCAATCGAATCCAAGCCAATCGAACCCAAGCCAATCGAACCCAAACCGCTGCCGCAGAAGGCGGAGGAAAAGCCCGCCGCCCCGGCGGTCGCCGAGGTCGAGGTGGACCCGCTGAACGAGAAGCGGGTGGTGACGCGCGACACCAACCTGCGCGCCGGTCCCGACACCAAGGCGGCGGTCGTCGGCACGCTGCGCCACGACAGCGAGGTTGCGGTCACCGGGCGGACCCGGCGCAACGGCGGCTGGCTGCGCGTCGAGCAGGACGGCAAGACCGGCTTCGCCTTCGCCGGCAACCTCGCCAAGCCGGAGGAGGTGCCGGTCGCCTCCGCCCAGCAGCCTTCCCAGGCCCAGCAACCACCGCAGTCCCAGCCGGCGGCCCTGACGCCCGGCGTCTACACGGTGGCGCGCGACGCCAACCTGTTCGCCCGCCCGGTGCTGGGCGCCCGCAGCCTGCGCGATCTGGAGCAGGGGCAGCGCGTGACGCTGCTCCAGGCCGCTCCCGACTCCGGCTGGGTGCTGGTGCGGGATTCGTCGGGGCAGGAGGGCTACGTCACCACCGGAACGCTGGCGGGCCGGTCGGGCGAGGCGGTGTCCATGGGGGGAGCGGCGCCCAGCGCCTATCCGCCGCCCACGGTGGTTCGCAACGACGTCGACCCGGTGGCCGGCGCGCTGTCCGGCACGACCGGCCCGACGCGGCTGGCCGCCCTTCCCGACAGTGGCGGGGAAAGCGCCGCGGGGCGCTCCACCTCCGGCGCGGACCCGGTGATTGCCGGGCTGGCCGAACCCTACCGCGACGCCGTGCAGGCGGGCCGCAACGCCGCCGCCCGCGCCGCCCGTTCCGCCACCGCCGGGCGCGGGGCGGAGGCGAAGGCGCGCGAGGCCCAGGCCGCCGCCCGCCGCGCCGCCGGTCAGGCCCGCGGCGGGGAGTCGGGCTACGGGGTGCACCGCTTCCCCAACGGCGACGTCTATGAGGGGGCATGGAACCGCGGGTTGGGCAACTTCTCCCTCCAGGGCACGATCAGCCGCAACGGCGTCGGCGTCTACCGCTTCGCCAACGGGCAGGTCTATGAGGGGGAGTGGAAGGACGACCAGATGTCCGGCTACGGTGTTCTCGGTTTCCCGTCCGGCGACCGCTTCGAGGGGACCTTTGTGAACGCCGTGCCGAACGGGCCGGGCGTCTACCGCTTCGCCAACGGCGATTCCTATGCGGGCGAGGTCCGCCAGGGCCGCGTGGACGGCCATGGCGAACTGGCCTTCACCAACGGCGAGCGGTTCAACGGCGTGGTGGTGGACCGCCTTCCGGCGGGGCCGGGCGAACTGTCGATGCGCGGCGGCACCCGCCATGTCGGGCAGTTCCGCGGCGGCATCCAGGACGGCCCGGGCGCGGCCATCGACTCCACCGGCGCGATGCAGCCCGGCATCTGGCGCGGCGCGACGCTCTTGAGTCGGTAACGCCGCTTCGTCTTTCCGTTTCGGCTGATATGCTCCACATTGGAACGCATTGCGGCTCGCCCTCCAGCCGCGTCATGCGAGGAACGGCCTGGATGGACACGCTGACCGACCCGAAAATGACCGCTTCCACAGCCAAGCCGGCCAAACCCGCGAAGGTCACCCGCGACCCGGAGGGCACCCGCGCGCGCATCCTCGCCGCCGCGACGGAGGAGTTCGCGCGATACGGGCTGGGCGGCGCCCGCGTCGAGCGGATCGCCGAGGTCGCCGGCACCAACAAGCGCATGCTCTACTACCATGTCGGCAACAAGGAGAGCCTGTACCTGGCGGTGCTGGAAGGCGCCTACGCGCACATCCGCGCCACCGAACGCACGCTGAGCCTGGAGACGCTGGACCCGCCCGCCGCCATCGCCCGGCTGATCCACTTCACCTGGCAATATTTCCTCGACCATCCCGAGTTCATGGCGCTGCTGAACATCGAGAACCTGCACCGCGCGGAGTTGCTGAAGACCTCCGACAAGGTGCACGCCATGCACTCGCCCTTCGTGCAAATGATCGCCGACGTGCTGGCGCGCGGCGTCGCCACCGGAATCTTCCGGACGGGGGTGGACCCGGTGCAGCTCTACATCTCCATCGCCGGGCAGTCCTACTTCTACCTGTCCAACGTCCACACCCTGTCCGTCATCTTCGGCCGCGACCTGCTGGCCGAGGAGGCCAAGGCGGAGCGGCTGGACCATATGGTGGAGCTGATCCTGTCATCTCTGCGGGCCTGAGCCGCCGGTGGTTTCATCATGAATAATCCGCATACCTGACCATCCGTCCTACCTCTTTGGCAGGGTTGACCGCTTTGCCGCGCCGGGCTTACTTTTAACCAGCCGGTTAAAAGAGCGCCTCACGTCGGCGCCGCAACGACCGGGGGAGGAGGAGCGATGGCTGTCGATGCGGCGGCTCACGGGAATGCGTCCCGTGGCGGTCCCGCTTCGGGAACGGCGGCGCGACGGGGCGGGGCGGGTGCCACGCTGTTGCGTCTGCTCAATTCCGGCTGGTTCCGGCCGGTGCTGTTCCTGGTGGTCCTGACCGTCCTGTGGGACCTGTCGGTGCGGATCTTCGCGATCCCGCCCTATCTGATACCGAAACCCGGCGACGTGGCCTTGGCCCTCGCCGCGGACTGGGACCAGCTCCTGGCGGCGTCGGTGCCGACCACGCTGGCGACCTTGGGCGGCTTCGCCCTGTCGGTGCTGTTCGGCATTCCCATCGCCATGCTGATCGCCGGGTCGAAGACGGTGGAATCCTACGTCTACCCGCTGCTGGTCTTCTCGCAGTCGATCCCGAAGGTCGCCATCGCACCGCTGTTCGTGGTGTGGTTCGGCTTCGGGCTGCTGCCCAAGGTGATTTCCGCCTTCCTGCTGGCTTTCTTCCCCATCGTCGTGTCGGCGGTGCAGGGCTTCAAGTCGGTGGACGGCGACATGATGGACCTCGCCAAGTCCATGAAGGCGACGCGCCTTCAGACCTTCCGCATGGTCAGCCTGCCGCACGCCCTGCCGGCCATCTTCGCCGGCCTGAAGGTGTCGATCACGCTGGCCGTGGTGGGCGCCGTGGTGGGCGAGTTCGTGGGAGCGAATTCCGGCATCGGCTTCGTCCTGCAACGCTCCATCGGGAATTTCGAACTTCCCCTGATGTTCGCGGCCCTGGTGGTGCTGGCGCTGATCGGGGTGGTGCTTTTCTGGGTCATCGACGTGATCGAGCGGCTCGCCATCCCCTGGCACGCGAGCCAACGCCACAACTACATCCCGACGTCGTAACGCCGACAAGAAAACCAACAGCGACGCCGGACACCTTTCGGCCGGACATTCTTTGGGAGGAGACGAGATGAAACGGACGCTCTTCGCGGCGCTCTGCGCCTTCACGGCCACGACGCTTCCGGCCCAGGCCGCGGACAAGGTCGTGCTGATGCTGAACTGGTATGTGTATGGTGAGCACGCCCCCTTCTACTACGGCAAGGACAAGGGCCTGTACGAGGCCGAGGGCATCGACCTGGAGATCCAGGAGGGCCGCGGGTCGGCGGTGACGACCCAGGCGGTGGCCGCGAAGACCGTCGATTTCGGCTACGTCGACGTGCCGACCATGATGAAGGCGGCGGTGAAGGGCGCCCCGGTGACCTCGCCCGGCGTGCTGCTCCAGACCAGCCCGATGTCGGCCATGGGCTTCACCGACAAGAACATCCGCAAGCCGGAGGACATCAAGGGCAAGACCGTCGCCATGACGCCGGGCGACAGCATGTCCCAGATCTGGCCGCTGTTCCTGAAGAAGACCGGCCTGAAGGACAGCGACTTCCGCGTCGTGTCGGGCGATGCCCAGACCAAGCTGAACGCGGTCATCAACGGGCAGGCGGACCTGCTGCTGGGCTACGTCATGGACCAGAGCATGAAGATCAAGGACGCCACCGGCAAGTCGGTGACGCCGATCCGCTTCGCCGACTACGGCGTCAACATGGTCTCCTCCGGCATCATCGCCCACACCGACACGCTGAAGGACAAGCCCGACCTCGTGAAGCGCTTCATGGCCGCGACGACCAAGGCGGTCGAGGGGGCGGAGAAGAACCCGAAGGAGGCCGTGGCCGCCATACTCAAGGCCAACCCGAAGGGCGGCCAGGAAGCCACCCTGCTGGAGGGCTTCGAGCTGACCACGCCGCTCTACCGCACGGCGGAGACCAAGGGGCAGCGGCCCTTCCGCGTCACCGACGCCAACATGGCCGAGACCGTGGACCTGCTGGTCGAGTACGGCGGTCTGGACGCCGCGGCGAAGAAGAACCCGAAGGCCTTCTACACCCGCGACTTCCTCCCCGATCCCGCCGCGGCGGGCCAGTGAGGCCGGACGGACAGGAGAGCAGGGACATGGCTCAGCCCCAGTTGAAAGTCGTCGGATCGGCCGAAACGGCCCGCCTGTCGCAGAAGACCCTGATCCAGATCGACGGCGTGACCAAGACCTACCGCAGCCGCGACGGGGAGGTGCCGTCCCTGCGCCCAATCACCTTCGACGTGCGGGACGGCGAGTTCCTGGTGGTGGTCGGCCCGTCCGGCTGCGGCAAGTCCACGCTGCTGAAGCTGGTCGCCGGCCTGCTGCCGGTCAGCGAGGGCGCCATCACCATCGAAGGCACCACGGTGACCGAGCCGCACGACGACGTGGGCATCGTGTTCCAGAGCCCGGTGCTGCTCGCCTGGCGGACGGTGCTGCGCAACATCATGATGCCGGTCGAGGTCCGCGGCCTGCCGCGCGACAAGTACCTGGAGCGCGCCCGCGCGCTGATCCGCATGACCGGGCTGGAGGGGTTCGAGAACAAGTACCCCTGGCAGCTCTCCGGCGGCATGCAGCAGCGCGCCTCGCTGTGCCGGGCGCTGGTCCACGACCCGAAAATCCTGCTGATGGACGAGCCGTTCGGCGCGCTCGACGCCATGACGCGGGAGAAGATGAACGTCGAGCTGCAACGCATCCAGCACGAGACGGGCAAGACGGTGCTGCTGATCACCCACTCGATCCCCGAGGCGGTGTTCCTGGCCGACCGGGTGATGGTGATGTCGGAGCGTCCCGGCGCCATCGCCGCGACCTACGAGGTGCCGCTGCCACGCCCGCGCTCGCTGGATGTCATGGGCCACCCGGTCTTCATCGAGCTGACCCAGCGCATCCGGGCGCATTTCAACGCCCAAGGGCATCTGGACTGAGGGGGGCGTGTGGTGATGGACGAGTCTTGCCCCCTTCCTGACCCTCCCCCGCTCTCGGCGGACCAAAGGTCCGCCTGCCGCGTCAGCGCAAACCATAGGTTTGCGCGAGAGCTCCGCAGGGGAGGGGAATCACCTCCCTCCCCTGCGTCAGCGGGGGAGGGAAGGGGCCCACGGCA
>NZ_WHOR01000325.1:0-5763 GCF_013340925.1 Azospirillum formosense | reverse complement strand
GTGTTTCCCCCCGCCCCGCCCCCTCCGCTCAGCCGCGGAAGGCCCATAGCGTGTTGAGCGCGTAGCTTGCCGGCGGATAGGCCAGTGCGACGGCCCCCGCCGTCAGGGCCGCTGGAACGCCGAACACCGACGTCGCCAGATGGACCGCGCCGGTCGAGAAGGCGGCCAGAACCAGCGACACGGCGATGAAGCGCGGCATGTAGCGGCCGTGCCGGCTCTCCTTGCCAAAGGTGAAGCGGTGATGGCCGACGTAGGACAGAGCCAGCGATGCGGCGAAGCCGACCAAGTTCGCGGCGGCGGCGGGCAGCCGGACCGCGAGCCAGCCATCCGCCAGGCCGACGGTGAGCAGGTAATAGGTGGCCGTGGCCAATACACCCACCAGGGCGAAGCGCAACGCCTGCCGCCAGGACAGGAGGCGCCCGAGGACCGCAGCGGCGCTCATCCGACGGCTCCGTCCGCCACAGGGTCCTTCCGCCAGACGGCGAGCAGCGACTTGCCGCACCGGTACCCCGTCAGCGGGTCGAGCCGCCGGGACAGCGGGACCATGCAGCGGTCCCACAGGGCGATCTGCGCGGGCTTCGGATGGGCGGACTTCAGCAGCAGGCGGTTGCCCAGTGACGCCAGCATACCGACCGAGTCCAGATAGCGCAGCGTCACGAGGCGGCAGCCGCCGGGGGCCAGCCGCCGCAGCGACGCGCGGTCGTAGCGGCGGTGATGGCCGATGGCCGCGTCGAAGGGCGTGTAGAGGAACTGGTGGGCCGGCGACAGCACGACGATGTGCCCGCCGGGGTCGACATGGCCGGCGACCCTACGAAGTTCCGCGTCGTCGTCCGCGATGTGCTCCAGCACGTCGATGTACAGGACGCTGTCGAAGCGTTCCGCCGTGTCCAGATCGGCCACCGTGCCGCGGCGGGCGGACACCGGGGCGGCAAAGCCGTCGGCGGCGATGCTGGCCAGATGACCGGCCATCCCCGCGTCCGGTTCCAGCGCCACCCAGCGCTCGACCCCGGGGTGACAGAGGGCGCGGGTGACCGAACCGATCCCCGCCCCGACCTCCAGCACCCGGCGGCCCTGGAAGGGACGGACCTGATCGCCCCAATAGGAGCGCCAGTTGGCCGCCGCCGCGAAGACGTCTAGTTCCGAGCCGCTATAGGCAAAGGCGCTGTCTGGCATGGAGTTTCGATCACCACCGTTTTGCGGACATAGTGCAGCGCCTGCCGGGCCGGCACGACCGGGGCGCTGGACCGGTTGGAAAGCATCATGAAGGTTGCGACGCCGAGCAGCGTGATGGCCTGGAACAGGATCACCGCGGCGATGCCGGTCACGGTCGTCGCCCATCCCGGAACCGCCAGATCCGTGCTCATGCGGATGACAAGCGCGGCCGCCCCCAGGGCGCCGGCGCCGACGGCGGCGATCCCGCAGAACAGCAGGAGCCGGACGAAGAGAAAGTCGCTGAACACCGAGATCGCGCTCAGCCCATGGGTAACCAGCGAGACCAGGTTCATCCGGGACCGGCCGGCGTACCGGACGCCGCGCACCGTCGGCACCTTCACGATGGCGACGCGGGAGCGCACGATGGTGGCCGCCAAATGGTTCCAAAGCTCCGCCATGTGGAGGAGGCGGTCCAATTGCCCGGCCGGGATGAGGCAGAAATTGCCGAAGTCGATGACCTTGCCGGTCAGCAGCCGGAACAGCCCTTTGTAGGTGGAATAGCAGCGCCGGAACACATAGCCTTCGGACCGCTTGTGGCGCTGGGCAACGATCACCGCCCCGGGCTGCCGGTCGTGTTGGGCGATCAGACTGAGGAACTCCTCGGGCTGGTCCTCGCCATCGGAGTCCGCGACGATCACCATATCGAAGCCGCCCTGCGCCGCGACCTGGGCCAGACCGACGGCGATGGCTCTCTGATGGCCGAGGTTGCAGGCCAGATGGATGACCGCCACCTGCTCCAGATGCCGGGACACCGGGACCAGTTCGTCTGGGTCAACGGGTTCGGCCGATCCGTCGTCGACCGCAAAGACGCTGACCCGCCCGATGCGGTGCGCCAGGGCATCGATCGCCGCCACCAGTGACTGGAAGCAGCGCCAGTCATCGAGGACGGGGGTGACGACGGCGACGCGGCGTCCGGCATGCAGGCGATGCGTTTCGCTCTTGCTCATCCGTTCGCTCCCACACGATGACGCCGTCCCGTTGGCGTCGGGCCTGACGCGCCAGGCCCGGCACGGCGGATCGTCGTTCCGGGCTCGCTCCGTCCGCGCTTCCTCAGCTCAATGTCCCCCGGTGTAGTACAGGCGGAGCGTGCTCCATACGGGGCCGCCGGCTTGGATGTTCCGGTTGGCGAGCGCAACCCATCCGTCGTTGTCGGTGGGAACCGCCTCCGGGTGGGGCGATGGCACGGGCAATGGCGTGGACGGGATCGTCATCTGTCCCCGCAGCGCCGCCGTCTTCGCCTCAACGACCGGCAGCGTGCTGAGTGACAGGCCGTACAGCGCCGCCGCCGCAAAGGCGCCGCTGGCCAGCGGGCTCCAGCGTCCCAACAGCCGATGGACCTCACAGGCCAGCCAGACGACGCCGACCGGCACCAGCGCCGAGGACGCCACCCACTGGCGCGGCAGGATCCAGTAATGACGCGCGTAGGAGGCGGCGCTGATCAGGGTCGACAGGGCCAGGGCCAGCAGGATCAGGACGCAGGGGGCGACCAGGCCGTGCAGGACAGGCTTCACCCGCCGCGGCGCGGCCAGGTGGATCAGCGGGAGGGCCGCCGCCGTGGCGATGAGGACCAGGGCATGTTCGGGAATGAACTGAAAATGGCTGAGTTCGGTGAAGGTGGCCCACAGGCCGAAGACCAGCCACTCGAAGGGATCGAAGGCGAAGCTGGGGCCGCCTTGCAGCCATGTGAGCGCACCGATCCCGAACACCAGAATGGTTCCGACGATGGACAGGGGCAGATTGACGAAGGCGAGCGCGTCGGGGAGGGAGACGCTCCGCTGTCCGTCGAACCACGATGCCCAATAGCAGAACACGGCGATGGCGAGCCAATAGACGGGGAAATACGGGTGCATCGACGCGCCCAGCAGCACCGAGATCCAGCCGATGGCGGCCACGGACCGGCGCCCACGCTCTTCGGGCGGCACCGAATAATAGGCCAGGACCCCGACGGCGGACGCCGCGAGCGGCATGTAGGGGCGCGCCTCTCCCACATAGTACATGAGGTCCGACTGTCCCGCGATCGCCAGCAGGAAGCCGATCCGTCCGAGGAGGCCGATCCGCCGCGCCTTGAGGAACAGGAAAGCCGACAGCAGCAGGAAGACCCCGCTCAGCAGGCTCGGCAGCCGCAGCGCGACCGTGTTCGCACCGAAAAGCTCGAGCAGAAGGTAGTCCAGCAGCATGTATGTGCCGGTCTGCCCGTGGTTGACCTCCGCCGTCGTCTTCCGGATGACGGCAAGCACGTCCAGAACCGACTCATAGCCGCCCAATGCGAAATGCAGAAACTCGTCGATCCAGATCGGACGGCCGAAGCCGGCGTACAGCGCAACCACGAACAGGGCGAAGGCCACGGTCGCTATATTCGCCGCGGTCCGGAATGCAACCTTGCGTGAAAATGCTTCAAAATAGATTGAACTTGCAATGTTAATCATGTCGCTTCAATTTGTTTGCTGTGACATCGCGCTTTATAAGAGTCGTATTCATCAGCATAGCCCTAAAGAAAGTTGATAATTTAGTGAATTAATAACATGTGCGGACGCTAACATGAGCGATTTTGTCGGTCTATATGTCGTTCGCTGTATAACTTATGACTTGATCAACTTTTGTGATCTTTGCATTCTGACGAAATCGGGGACGTGCCGCCCGCCACCCCGTTCATGGCCTTGCCCAAGCGGAAAGGCTCCGGCGCGCCGGCCGTAGGGACTTAGCGCTCCATTGTTCTTGTGGTACTAATCGCCCCCATTCGCGGCGTCCGGTTTCGGTTGCAGGCTCCGGGGCCGCGGTTCGGGCAGTGGCAGGCCCGCCGGCCTTTTCCGGCGGTCGAGGCCGCCGCGCCTTGTCCTGTGGAAGCTGGAACGCTTCCGGAAACGCTGTTGCGGACCGTATTCATGACCGTTGAAGCCTTTCAGTCCACCATGGCCGGCACACCCGCCGGGACTGGTGATGCGCGCCTCCTGACCCCCCGCCAGGAGAACGTCCGGGCGCTGTTCGACCGGTTGGCCGCGGAACGCGACCACTGGGTCGAACGCAATCGTGCCTTTCACGAGGCCGACCGCGCCTATCTGCGCTTCCTCGTGCCGGAGAACGCCTCGGTGCTGGAGGTCGGCTGCGGCACGGGCGATACGCTGGCCTTTCTGCAGCCGCCCCGCGGGGCCGGCATCGATCTGAGCCCGGCGATGATCGAGGAGGCACGGCGGCGCCACCCGGGGCTGGAGTTCCACATCGGCAACGCGGAGGATCCTGATGTCCTGGCCGGGATCAGCGGCACCTTCGACGTGATCCTGCTGTCCGACACCATCGGCTTCCTGGACGACATCGAGGAGACGCTGCACCATCTGCACCGCTTCGCGACGCCGCGCACCCGCATCATCGTCAGCTATCATTCCCGCCTGTGGGAGCCGGTGCTGGGCCTTGCGGAGAAGCTCGGGCTGAAGATGCCGCAGGGCCAACTCAACTGGCTGTCGAGCACCGACATCGCCGGGCTCCTGACGCTTGCCGGCTGGCAGCCGGTGAAGCGGGAATGGCGCCAGCTCGTGCCGCGCCGCCTTCTCGGCCTGGGCACGGTCATCAACCGCAGCGTCGCCCCATTGCCGGGAATCCGGAAACTGTGCCTGCGCAACTACGTGGTGGCGCGGCCCGCCGTGCCGACGCCGGTGGCGCAGCCGTCCTGCACGGTGCTGATCCCTTGCCGGAACGAGCGCGGAAACATTGAGAACGCCATCCGGCGCCTTCCGCGCTTCTGCCCGGACCTGGAGGTCATCTACGTCGAGGGCAACAGCCAGGACGGCACCTACGAGGAATGCCTGCGCGTCCAGGCCGCCTACCCGGACTGGGACATCAAGGTCATGAAGCAGCCCGGCAAGGGCAAGGGCGATGCGGTGCGCACCGGCTTCGCCGCGGCGCGCGGCGACATCCTGATGATCCTGGACGCCGACCTGACCGTTCCGCCGGAGACGCTGCCGAAATTCTACCGCGCCATCGCCTCCGGCCAGGGTGAGTTCATCAACGGCACGCGGCTGGTCTATCCCATGGCCGACCAAGCCATGCGCTTTCTGAACTGGATCGCCAACCGCGCCTTCGCCCGGATATTCTCCTTCCTGCTGAACACCCGCTTCACCGACACGCTGTGCGGCACGAAGGTGCTGTGGAGGCGTGATTACGAGCAGATCGTCGCCAACCGCCATTACTTCGGCGACTTCGATCCGTTCGGCGACTTCGACCTGATTTTCGGCGCGGCCAAGCTGAACCTGGAGATCGTCGAGGTGCCGATCCGCTACGCCGACCGCAGCTATGGCGAGACGCAGATCAGCCGTTTCACCCATGGCTGGCTGCTGTTGCGCATGGTGCTGTTCGCCTGGAAGAAGCTGAAGGCTTTCTGAGCGCCGGGATGTTCGGCCGCCGCTCACCGCTGCGCGCTTCGACCGCTCAGCAGCCGGCCAGACGGTAGATCCGCATCACCGCGCGTCTGCCATTCTCGCGGTGGCGCATCTGGATGACTTGGCCGCGCCCCTCCAGGGTGGCGATGGGCGGGCGCACCACCTCCCCGCCGGCGCGCTT
>NZ_WHOR01000324.1:0-5781 GCF_013340925.1 Azospirillum formosense | reverse complement strand
GTCATCGGGGTGGGCACCGCCTGGCTGGTCACCATGTGCCGCTTTCCCGGCAGCCGTACGCTGGAGTGGGCGCTGCTGCTGCCGATGGCGGTGCCGGCCTATGTCATGGCGTACGTCTACACCGATCTGCTCCAGTTCGTCGGCCCGGTGCAGACCGCGCTGCGCGAGCTGTTCCACTGGTCGCGGCGGGATTACTGGTTTCCGGACATCCGTACGCTCGAAGGCGCCGCGTTGATGATGACGCTGGTGCTCTACCCGTACGTCTATCTGCTGTCGCGCGCCGCCTTCCTGGAGCAGTCCGTCTGCGTGCTGGAGGTCAGCCGTACGCTCGGCCGCGGACCGTGGCGCAGCTTCTTCACGGTGGCGCTGCCGCTGGCCCGCCCCAGCATCGTCGCCGGTCTGGCGCTGGTGCTGATGGAGGTGCTGGCGGATTTCGGCACCGTGCAGTATTTCGCCGTGAACACCTTCGTCACCGGCATCTACCGGACGTGGTTCGCCATGGGGCAGCCGGTGGCGGCGGCGCAACTGGCCGCCGTGCTGATGATGTTCGTGCTGGTGCTGGTGCTGATGGAGCGCTGGTCGCGCCGGCAGGCCCGCTACCACCACACCACCACCCGTTACCGCCGCCTGCCCAAGCATGAGCTGAAGGGCTGGCGCGCGGCGGCCGCCATGACGGCCTGCGGGCTGCCGCTTCTGCTCGGCTTCCTGCTGCCCGCCGGTCTGCTGGTGCGCATGGCGGTCACCGCGGGGGACCAGGCCTTCGGGCCGGTGTTCCTGACGCTGGCCCGCAACAGTTTCACGCTGGCGGCGCTGGCCGCGGTTCTGGCGGTGTCGCTGGCGCTGGTGCTGGCCTACGGGCAGCGGCTGCGCCCGACGCCGCTGCTCAAGGGCGCGGTGCGCGTCGCCGCCATGGGCTACGCCATTCCCGGATCGGTGATCGCGGTCGGCGTGCTGATTCCCTTCGCCCATCTCGACAACGCCGTTGACGCCTTCATGCGCCAGACCTTCGGGGTGTCCACCGGCCTGCTGCTGAGCGGCACCATCGCGGCGGTTCTGTTCGCCTATCTGGTGCGCTTCCTGGCGGTGTCCTTCAACACGATCGAGGCCAGCCTGGGCAAGATCCGCCCGACGATGGACTTCGCCTCGCGCGTGCTCGGCCACACGGCGGGGCGGACGCTGATCCGGGTGCACGCGCCGATCATGTGGGGCAGCCTGCTGACCGCCGGCCTGCTGGTCTTCGTGGACGTGATGAAGGAACTGCCGGCGACGATGATTGTCCGGCCCTTCAACTTCGACACGTTGGCCGTGCGAGTCTACACGCTGGCCTCCGACGAGCGGCTGACCGAGGCCGCCACCGGGGCGCTGGCCATCGTCGCGGTGGGCATCGTGCCGGTGATCCTGCTCAGCCTGTCCATCAGCCGCTCCCGCCCCGGCCAGACGGACGAATGACGCTGTTGCCCACGCCGCAACAGTGTTGAGCAGCGCTGGGGCTTTATCCGGCGCCCCGGAAAGAATACCTCTCTCTCAGCGATGTTGCCTGAGGAGAGCGTCCGATGACCGCCGAAACCGTCCGTCCCGTCCTGACCGCCGTCGAAGGCATGGAGGCGTCCGACGGGGCCGGCGTGCGCATGACCCGCATGGTCGGCACGCCGCGCCTGCGCATGCTCGACCCCTTCCTGATGCTGGACTATTTCGGGTCCGACACGCCGCAGGACTATCTGGCCGGCTTCCCCGACCACCCGCACCGCGGTTTCGAGACGGTCACCTACATGCTGGCCGGCCGCATGCGCCACTGGGACAACCACGGCCATGAGGGCGTGATCGAGACCGGCGGCGTGCAGTGGATGACCGCCGGGCGCGGCGTGATCCATTCCGAGATGCCGGAGCAGACCGAAGGGTTGATGAAGGGCTTCCAGCTCTGGATCAACCTGCAGGCGCGGCTGAAGATGTCGGAGCCCGCCTATCAGGAGTTCGCCGCCGACCGCATCCCGGTCGAGACGCGCGAGGGCGGGACCACGGTGACGGTGATCGCCGGCACCACCGGCAACGGCACCGCCGGCCCGGTGCGCAGCGGCTCGACCGAGGCCCGCTACTTCGACGTCACCCTGCCGGCCGGTGCGGCCTTCTCCGAGCCGGTGCCCGCCGGCCACACGGCGGCGCTGGTGGTTTTCGAGGGATCGGTGGTGGCGCCCGGCAGCTCGGTCCGGCTGGGCGGCCCGCGGGTGCTGGTGCTGGGCGAGGGCGACCGGGCGGAGATCACCGCCGGCCCCTCCGGCGCGCGCTTCCTGCTGCTCTCCGGCCGTCCGATCGGCGAGCCGGTGGCCTGGGGCGGCCCTTTCGTCATGAACAGCCGCGAGGAGGTGATGCAGGCCTACCGCGACTATGAAGAGGGCAAGTTCTAAAGCCACAAAAACGAAAAGGGCGCGTCTCCACCGCTGGGACGCGCCCCTTCGCTACGCCGGACGGTGGCTTACTTCCAGCCGGCGCGATCCATGATCTTCAGAGCCTCGGCGTTGTTCTTGCCGTAGACGGCGGCGTTCAGAGGGTCTTCCTTGAACTTGCCCCAGGTCACCAGGACCGGCGCGGTCTCGGCCCCGGCGACGATCGGGTACTCGTAGTTCTTTTCCGTGAACATCCTCTGGGCCTCGGGGCTGACCAGATACTCCAGGAACTGGACGGCCTGCTCCTTGTTCGGCGCGTTCTTCATGACGCCGGCCCCGGAGACGTTCACATGGGTGCCGCGACCGTCCTGGTTGGGGAAGATCACGCCCAGCTTCTCCGCGATGGCCTTGTCCTCCGGCTTGGCGGAGGAGGCGATGCGGGCGAAGTAGTAAGTGTTGGTCACCGCCACGTCGCCTTCGTTGGCGGCCACGCCCTTGATCTGGTCGGTGTCGCCGCCCTGCGGCTTGCGCGCCATGTTGGCGACGACGCCCTTGGCCCACTCCTCCGTCGCCTTCTCGCCGTGGGCGGCGAGCAGCGAGCCGACGAGCGACTGGTTGTAGACGCTGGTCGAGGAGCGGACGAGAACGCGGTCCTTCCACTTCGGATCGGCCAGCTCCTCGTAGGTCTTGATCTCGCCCGGCTTCACCGAGGCCTTGTTGTAGACCAGGATGCGGGCGCGCTTGGAGATGCCGAACCAGTGGCCTTCCGGCTCGCGCAGGTGGGCCGGGATGGCCTCCTCCATGACCTTGGAGCGGGTCGGCTGGAGCAGGCCGGCCTCCTGGGCGCGCCACAGGCGGCCGGCGTCGACGGTGATGAACACGTCGGCGGGGCTGTTGCCGCCTTCGGTCTTCATCCGCTCGATCAGCTCCTCTTCCTTGCCCTCGATGACGTTGATCTTGATGCCGGTCTTCTTGGTGAAGGCGTCGTAGAGGTCCTTGTCCACATCGTAATGGCGCGCGGAATAGATGTTCACCTCGGCGGCGCTGGCGAGACCCGTCATGGTCAGCAGCGTGGCGGCGAAGGTGGCGGCAAACACGCCGCGCGATCCGATGTGCATCCTCAGTGACTCCCGAATTCTTGTCGGTTCACGCCCGCAATTGCGAAGCGTTCTCATGCACCGACTTGACCATTCGGGGGCCGGGGTGTCAAGCGTGAACGATAACCATTCTCAATATTCAAAAAGGATGCGGAGCGGAACGATCATCGCGGACTAAGACGCCAACCAAAGGTGTAAAGGCTTGTTCGTCCTTGGGGTATGCCTATAATCCGTTTGCGGTAACAGCCGTCGTGCGGGATCGCGAGCGGCCGAACGGGACGACAGATGGGGAGCGTCAGGATGCGTTGGACAGGTCTCTTCGCTTTTGGTGCGGCGCTGCTGTCCGCGCTGGCCGTCACACCGGCCTCCGCCGTCGATTTCTCCAAATCCGCCGCCGAGTACGGCCCGGAAGGCGCCTGGACCAGCCGCTGCGAGATCGACCGGATGACCGACACCAAGGTCTGCCGGCTGATGAACTACCGGCTGTTTGACGACGGCAAGGAGGTCGGCTTCGTGGCGCTGAGCGTCATCCCGACCGGCAACGACTACCACCTGTTCCTGACGACGAGCCAGGGCATGATCGACAACTGCGCCATCCGCGTCGACCGCCAGCCGCGGATCGAGACGCAGATCGCCACGCTCAACATGTGCATGTTCCCGAACTTCGTGTCGGGCCGCGTGGTCGACCAGTTCCGCAACGGCTCCACGGTGCTGGTCCGCGTGAACTTCCTGCGCGCCGGCAAGCGCGACATCGATTTCCCGCTGAACGGCTTCTCGCGCAATTTCGAAGAGATGCAGCGCAGCCTGCAGTGACCGGACGAACCGGACGGCATCAACAAAAACGGCGCGGAGTGATCCGCGCCGTTATCGTTTGTACTGTTGTCGTTTCCGGTCCGGGGACCGGCCTCAGCGCCAGCCGCTGCGGCCCCGGCGGTCGTCCTCGTCGAACAGCTCGGCCAGCTTGTTCATCATGGTGCCGCCCAGCTGCTCGGCGTCCACGATGGTGACGGCGCGGCGGTAGTAGCGGGTCACGTCGTGCCCGATGCCGATGGCCACCAGCTCCACCGGCGAGCGGGTCTCGATGTACTCGATCACCTGCCGCAGGTGCCGCTCCAGATAGTTGCCGGCGTTGACCGACAGGGTCGAATCGTCCACCGGGGCGCCGTCGGAGATCACCATCAGGATGCGCCGCTGTTCGGGCCGGCCGATCAGGCGGTTGTGCGCCCACATCAGCGCCTCGCCGTCGATGTTCTCCTTCAGGATGCCTTCGCGCAGCATCAGGCCGAGATTCTTGCGGGCGCGGCGCCAGGGCTGGTCGGCGTCCTTGTAGATGATGTGGCGCAGGTCGTTCAGGCGGCCCGGGTTGGCGGGCTTGCCCGAGGCGATCCAGTTCTCGCGCGCCTGTCCGCCCTTCCAGGCGCGGGTGGTGAAGCCCAGCACCTCCACCTTCACCGCGCAACGCTCCAGCGTGCGGGCCAGGATGTCGGCGCTCATCGCGGCGATGGAGATCGGCCGCCCGCGCATCGAGCCGGAGTTGTCGATCAGCAGCGACACCACCGTGTCGCGGAAGTCCATCTCCTTCTCCTTCTTGAAGGAGAGGGGAAGGACGGGGTTCACGACAATCCGGGCGAGACGGGCGGCGTCGAGGATGCCGTCGTCCAGATCGAACTCCCAGGACCGCTGCTGCTTGGCCAGCAGGCGGCGCTGCAGGCGGTTGGCCAGCTTGGAGATCACCCCCTGGAGATGGACGAGCTGCTGGTCCAGCATGTGGCGCAGCCGGGCCAGCTCCTCCGGGTCGCACAGCTCGGCGGCGTCGACCACCTCGTCGAACTGGGTGGTGAAGGGCTTGTAGGCGTTGGGGTCGGGCTCGTTGCGGCGGCTGGCCTCCGGGCGCCAGGGCTGGCCGGGGCCGGCGGGCTCCTCCGCCCCTTCGCCCTGGCCCATCTCGGTGTCGCCCTCCTCGCCGGTGCCCTCGTCGGCCTGCTCGCCCTGGTCGGACTCCTGCGTCTCCTGGGAGGTCATCGACTCGGCCTGGCTCTGGGTGTCGTCCTCACCCTGGGTCTGGCCCTTGTTCGGCTCGTTCTCGTTCTCGCCGGAGTCGCGCTCGTCCTCCTCCGGCTCCTGCGGCTCGTCGGGGTCGTTGCCGACCTCCATGTCCAGCTCGGTCAGCAGCTTGCGCACGGCGCGGGCGTAGGCGTCCTGATCGGCCATGTGGCCGGCGAGCCCGTGCAGGTCCTTGCCCAGCCGCTCCTCGATCCAGCCGCGCCACAGGCTGACCGCGTGTTCGGCGGCGGGGGGCGGGG
>NZ_WHOR01000323.1:0-5848 GCF_013340925.1 Azospirillum formosense | reverse complement strand
GGACCGCGGCCCAGGGGACAGGGCGGCGAGGGGGGGGGGGGCGGGGTGGGCGGCCGAACGCGGGGGGGGCGGGGGTAGGGGGGGGGGGGGAGGGGGGTAACCCCTCCCCCGCCCGGGGGGGGGGAAGGGGCCGGCGCCGCGGGCGTGGAAGGGGGGAGGATAATGCCAAGCATTGGTGTCTTGATCCTTGCGCGACCCTCACCCGGCGCCTTCGGCGCCACCCTCTCCCGGGGCGGGAGAGGGACTTAAGCGCAAGCCCCCCACCCATGCGCGCGAGTCGCTTGTCTGCGCGGGCGGCGGGGCTTAGCTTCTCCGGTCCTACCACCGCACGGCATCGTGCCAAAAGGACCCCCGGGGAGATTCGTCCATGACCGCCGTACCCGCCGCCCAGCCTCGCGTCGCCTTCACCGACGAGATGAAGGCCGAGTTCAAGGCCCTGCTTGGGGACCGCTTCACCACCGCCGCGGCGGTGCGCGAGCATCACGGCAAGGACGAGTCCTACCACCCCAACTTCCCGCCCGACGGCGTCGCCTTCGCCGCCTCCACCGAGGAGGTCAGCGCCGTCGTCAAGCTCTGCGCCAAGCACAAGCTGCCGATCATCCCCTTCGGCACCGGCACCTCGCTGGAGGGCGGCGTCGCGGCGCTGGCCGGCGGCATCTGCATCGACGTGTCGACCATGAAGGAGGTCCTGCGCGTCAGCCCGGAGGACCTCGACGTCACCGTCCAGGCCGGCGTGACCCGCAAGCAGTTGAACGAGCATCTGCGCGACACCGGCCTGTTCTTCCCCATCGATCCCGGCGCCGACGCCTCGCTGGGCGGCATGGCCTCGACCCGCGCCAGCGGCACCAACGCCGTGCGCTACGGCACCATGCGCGAGAATGTGCTGGGGCTGACCGTGGTGCTGGCCGACGGCCGGATCATCAAGACCGGCGGGCGCGCCCGCAAGTCGGCCGCCGGCTATGACCTGACCCGCCTGTTCGTCGGGGCGGAAGGCACGCTCGGCATCATCACCGAGGTGACGCTGCGCCTCTACGGCATTCCGGAGGCGATCTCAGCGGCGGTCTGCCCGTTCAACGACATCCGCGGCGCCGTGGACACGGTGATCCAGACCATCCAGTCCGGCATTCCCGTCGCCCGCATCGAGCTGCTGGACGAGGTCCAGATGGACGCGGTGAACAAGTATTCCAAGCTGGACTACACGGTCGCCCCGACCCTGTTCTTCGAGTTCCACGGCACCGCCGCCGGCGTGAAGGAGCAGGCGGAGATGGTCGCGGCCATCGCCGCGGAGTTCGGCGGCAGCGAATTCACCTGGGCGACCCGTCCGGAGGACCGCTCCAAGCTCTGGCAGGCCCGCCACGACGGCTATTACGCGGCGCTGGCGCTGCGCCCCGGCTCCAAGGGCTGGCCGACCGACGTCTGCGTGCCGATCTCGCGGCTGGCCGACTGCATCCTGGAGACCAAGAAGGACATCGCCGAATCCTCGATGCTGGCCCCGCTGGTCGGCCATGTCGGCGACGGCAACTTCCACCTCGTCTACGTCATCGACCCCGACAAGCCGGAGGAGATGGCCGAGGCCAAGCGCCTGAACGACCGCATGGTCGACCGGGCGCTCGCCATGGGCGGCACCTGCACCGGCGAACACGGCATCGGCTACGGCAAGATGGAATTCCTGGAGAAGGAGGCCGGCGACGCCTTCGCCGTGATGGGCGAGCTGAAGCGCGCCTTCGACCCGGAGAACCGGATGAACCCCGGCAAGGTCGTCCGCATCTGAAGACAGGGAAAGGGGAGCGCCGCGGCGCTCCCCATCTCCTTTCTCTCAGCGCGTCATGCGCGTCATCAGGCTGGAGGTGTCCAGCCGGTTGCCGCCCATCGCCTGGACCTCGGCGTAGAACTGGTCGACCAGGGCGGTGACGGACAGGCTGGCGCCGTTGTTGCGCGCCTCGCCCAGGACGATGCCAAGGTCCTTGCGCATCCAGTCCACGGCGAAGCCGAAGTCGAACTTGCCGTCCAGCATCGTCTTGGCGCGGTTGTCCATCTGCCAGGACTGGGCCGCCCCCTTTCCGATCACGTCCACGACCTTGTGGCCGTCCAGCCCGGCCTTCTGCGCGAAGGCCATGCCCTCGGCCAGACCCTGCAGCAGCCCGGCGATGCAGATCTGGTTGACCATCTTGGTCAGCTGGCCGGCGCCCGCCGGGCCCATGTGGGTGACGGAGCGGCCGTAGCAGGCCATCAGCGGCTGGGCGCGGGCGAAGGCGTCGGCTTCGCCGCCCACCATCACGGTCAGCACCCCGTTCTCCGCCCCGGCCTGCCCGCCGGACACCGGCGCGTCGAGGAAGAACAGGCCGCGCGCGCGGGCCAGCTCGGCCATCTCGCGCGAGACGGTGGCGGACACCGTGGAATGGTCGGCGACGATGGTGCCGGGCTTCATGGCGCCCATCGCCGCGCCGGCCACCGCCCGGACGTCGTCGTCGCCGCCGACGCAGAGGAAGACCACCTCGGCGTCGCGGGCGGCCTCGGCCGGGGTGGCGGCGCTGGCCCCGCCGAAGCGGGCGGTCCAGGCCTCGGCCTTGGCGGCGGTGCGGTTGAAGACGGTCACCCGGTGGCCGCCTCGGACGGCCAGATGGCCGGCCATGGGAAAGCCCATCGTGCCAAGCCCCAGAAAGGCGACGGAGCGGGAATCGGTCGCGGTGTCGGCCATGGTCCTGTCTTTCGTTGCTGTATCGGCTGCGGATCGTTTTTGTCGGCGTGTGCCCTTGTGCCGCCAAGCTAGGCCCGCCGCGCGTCCCGATCAAACGCCGTGCGCCGAGTGCCGCGCGATTGAAGAGCGCCGCAGCCGTTCCCCCATCCGGCATCCCCAGGCAGCGGCACTCTGCCGCGGGAGGCATGACTCTTTCGAACGAGGTTGTCTTGCCGCGCCCTTGCTACCGGCGCGTGATGTGTTAAGACGTAAATGCCGGGTTTGCAGCGCAGCACCCGGCCATGCCGGCGCAACGGCGCCGGTGAACCAGGGCAGAGCCGGGGCCGCAAGACCCGGGCCGGAGAACAAGGGAAGGATAGCCGCATGACGAATCAGTCGGGTTTCCAGGATGCGCCGCCGGACGAGCGTTCGAACCTCACGGACGAGCAGGAAAGCGCCATCCGCGTCCTCGCCAACAGCCTGCACCGCCTGAACGACGCCGTCGTCAAGGCCGTGGAAGCCGGCGTGACGGTCGAGCTGATGCGCACGGCCCGCTATCACAACGCGACGGGCAACTGGGGCGACCAGCTCACCCCGATGATCCGCACCAAGTAAGCGGCTCATCCCATCCGACCGGAAGGCCTCCCGTCCGAAAGGACAGGGAGGCCTTTCTCTTTTCGGCATGCCCCATCCTGTCCCACCATTGTTCCCGTCGCGGTGCGGAACCGCGGCGCCCTTCGCCGGTTCCCTCCTTTTGGCCCCAGCAAGGAAATGGTCATGAAGGACGCTCAGAACCACACCCCGCAGCGTCAGGGGCAGCGTCAGGGCATGAACGACCGCGAAGCGTTCTGGCGCATGCATTCCCTGTCCGAACCGACCTTCACCGACCTCACCCACGGCATCTTCCTGGGGCTGGTCTGGTCGGCGGTGCTGTGGGCGCCGATGTTCATCAGCGTTCTGCTCTGACCCTTCCGTCCGCTCAGAACAGCCCCGGTCAGACGGCCCTCGCGGTGCGGAGCAGGGCGCGGACGCGGGCGGCGAGCTGGTCCGGGGTGAAGGGCTTGGGCAGGACCGCGGCATCGGCCCGCAGGCCAGTCAGCGATTCGGGGCTGTAGCCGGAAATCAGCAGAACCCGGATGCCGGGCCAGCGCTCCTGGACCCGCCGCGCCAGATCGATTCCCGACACGCCGTAGGGCATCACCACGTCCGTCACGATCACGTCGAAGGCGTTGTCCTGCTCCAGGATCTCCAGCGCGGCGGCGCCGTGATCGGCGGTCGCCACCTCGAAGCCCTCCTGGGTCAGCCCCTCCACGGTGGCCATCAGGACCAATGCGTTGTCCTCGACCACCAGCAGGCGCACCGGGCCGGCCGGGGCCGTCTCCGCCGCGTCGGGCACGGCTTCCGGCTCCGGCACCCGCCCGGACACCGGCAGGGTGATGCGGACGACCGTTCCGCGGCGCGGCGCGCTGGAGATGGTGGCGTTGCCGCCCGACTGCCGGGCGAAGCCGTAGACCATCGACAGCCCCAGGCCCGTCCCCTTGCCGTGCGGCTTGGTGGTGAAGAAGGGTTCGAAGGCGCGGGCGGCGACCTCCGGCGGCATGCCGCCGCCGGTGTCGGTGATCTCCAGAACGGCCAGCGGGCCGTCGGGCGTTTCCTCCGGTCGGGCGGCGATGCGGATTCGTCCGCCCGCCGGCATCGCGTCGCGGGCGTTCACCACGAGATTGAGCACCGCCAGCTCCAGTTGGACCGGGTCGACCTCAACCGGCAGCGGAGCGGCGGGAAGCGCCCAATCCAGCGCGATGTCGGCGCGGATGGAGCGTTCCAGCAGATCGGCCATGGCGCGCAGGGCATCCCCCAGATCGATCACCTTGGGGTCCACCGCCTCCTGGCGCGAGAAGGCCAGCAATTGCCCGGTCAGCGTCCGGGCGCGTTCCAGCGCGGTGCGGGTGCCGTCCAGATAGCGCGTGCCCTCCGCCGGCAGATGCCGTTCCATCAGATGCAGGTTGGCCAGGGCGGCGGTCAGCAGGTTGTTGAAGTCGTGGGCCACGCCCCCGGTCAGCTGGCCCAGCGCCTCCAGCTTCTGCGACTGGCGCAGCGCGCTCTCCAGCGACTCGCGGGCGCGGGCCTCCTCGGTCCAGCGGCGGACGGCGCGCATCTCGCTCTGCGCGCGGCGAAGCGCCAACAGGGTGATGCCGATCAGAGCCAGCATCGCCGGCACGGTGAAAGCGGCGTATGTCAGGACGTTGTGCGCCCAGCCGGCCCGGATCTCGGCGATCGGGATGCCGTAGGTGACGTAGATCGGGTAGGGCGTGACCTGCATGAAGCCGTTGAGTCTCGCCACGCCGTCGAGGCGGCCCCGTGTGCGGAATACGCCTTCGGTCTTCCCGGCCGCCATGGCGCCGAGCAGGAAGCTGTCCGCGGCATGACGGGCCTGGCGATCGCCCATCGAAGGGAAACGGACCAGAACCGAGCCGTCGTGGCGGACGAGGGAGATCGCCTCCTTCGGACCGGCGACGACGAGTTGATAGAAATCGGCCAGATAGTCGGTCAGCACCGCGGTCAGCAGCACGCCGTTGAACGGTCCTTCCGGGCCGCCCGTGGCGGCGCGGCGGCGCGTGACGTTGAACTGCCGCTTGCCCGATCCGCGCCCGGTGATTGCCTCGCTGACAAGGATGCCGGCGTCGCTGGCCGCCTGGGTGCGGAAATACTCCCGGTCGCCGACGTTGACCAACGGGGCCGGGAACAGGCGGTTGTCGTTGCGCAGCGCGCCGTTGGGATCGACCAGCCCGACGACGCCGATCTGTGGGACCTCTTCGACCAGAGTCCTCAGATAGCCATGCAGATCATCGGAACGGCCGATCTCGTCCCAGCTCATGCCGGCGGTCCGCTCGTCCAACCGGTCCAGGACCTGTTCGACCGTGTCGAAAACCTTCTGCATGTGCTCGTGCAGGATCAGCACGGTCTTGCGGATGTTGCGCTCGGCCTGCGCTTCCTCGTCGTGAAAGTCGCGCCAGGCGATGGCCGTGAACAGCAGCGTGGGAAGCAGGACGGATGCCACCAGGAGGATGCGCAGAAGGCGCACCATTCCCGCCGATTCGGTTGCCAGGGCGTCGAGGTAACGAAGAGGCATGGGCTGCAGGGCTGCGGGGCTGCGGGCTGACGGCGGGGAGG
>NZ_WHOR01000322.1:0-5888 GCF_013340925.1 Azospirillum formosense | reverse complement strand
GTGCGCCGATCAGACCCGCACCAGCTCCGGCTCGTCCGCGGGCACGTCCAGCACGTCCTCGAACTCGGTGATGTTGTTGATCTCCGTGCCCATGGCGATGTTGGTGACGCGCTCCAGGATGACCTCGACCACCACCGGGACCTGGAACTCGTCCATCCACTGCTGCGCCTGCGCGAAGGCGGATTGCAGGTTGTCCGGGTCGGTGACGCGGATGGCCTTGCAGCCCAGTCCCTCGGCCACCGCGACGTGGTCCACGCCGTAGACGCCGATCTCCGGGGCGTTGATGTTCTCGAAGGAGAGCTGGACCTGGAAGTCCATCTGGAAGGCGCGCTGCGCCTGCCGGATCAGCCCGAGGTAGCTGTTGTTCACCAGAACGTGGATGTAGGGCAGCTTGAACTGGGCGCCCACCGCCAGCTCCTCGATCAGGAACTGGAAGTCGTAGTCGCCGGACAGCGCGACGATCTTGCGCTTCGGATCGGCCACCCGCACGCCGAGCGCCGCCGGCAGGGTCCAGCCGAGCGGACCGGCCTGACCGCAATTGATCCAATGGCGCGGCTTGTAGACGTGCAGGAACTGCGCGCCGGCGATCTGCGACAGGCCGATGGTCGAGACGTAGCAGACGTCCTCGCCGAAGGCGCTGTTCATCTCCTGATAGACGCGCTGCGGCTTGATCGGCACGTTGGCGAAATCAGACTTGCGCAGCATGGAGCGCTTGCGGACCTGGCAGGTCTTCACCCACTCGGACCAATCGCGCAGCTTGCCGGCGGCCTTCCACTCCTTCGCCACCTCGATGAAGAGGTCGAGCGCCGCCCCGGCGTCGGACACGATGCCCAGGTCCGGCGCGAAGACGCGGCCGATCTGGGTCGGCTCGATGTCCACATGCACGAACTTTCGGCCCTTGGTGTAGACGTCGACCGAGCCGGTGTGGCGGTTGGCCCAGCGGTTGCCGATGCCCAGCACGAAGTCCGACGCCAGCATGGCGGCGTTGCCATAGCGGTGGGCGGTTTGCAGACCGACCATGCCGGCCATCAGCGGGTGGTCGTCCGGAATGGCGCCCCAGGCCATCAGGGTCGGGATGACGGGAAGGCCGACGACCTCGGCGAACTCGACCAGACGGTCGCTGGCGTCGGCGTTGATGATGCCGCCGCCGGCTACCAGCAGCGGACGCTCCGCCGCGTTCAGCATGGCCAGAGCCTTCTCCACCTGGGCGCGGGTCGCCGTCGGCTTGTAGGTGGGCAGCGGCTCGTAGGCGTCGGGATCGAACTCGATCTCGGCCATCTGCACGTCGATCGGCAGGTCGAGCAGCACCGGGCCGGGCCGGCCGGAGCGCATCAGGTGGAAGGCCTGCTGGAAGGCGTAGGGGACCTGCCCCGGCTCCAGCACGGTGACCGCCCACTTGGCGACCGGCTTGGCGATGGACGGGATGTCCACGGCCTGGAAATCCTCCTTGTGCAGGCGGGCGCGGGGCGCCTGGCCGGTGATGCACAGGATCGGAATGGAGTCGGCGGAGGCCGAGTAGAGGCCCGTGATCATGTCGGTGCCGGCGGGGCCGGAGGTGCCGATGCAGACGCCGATGTTGCCGGCCTTGGCGCGCGTGTAGCCTTCGGCCATATGCGACGCGCCTTCGACATGGCGCGCAAGAACGTGGCCGATGCGGCCGTTGCGTTGCAGCGCCGCGTAGAACGGATTGATGGCCGCTCCGGGGACGCCAAAGCAAACGGACACACCTTCCTTTTCCAGGACATGCACCGCCGCTTCAATCGCCATCATCCTAGCCATGGCTTGGTCTCCTCCCTCGCGTAACGGGTCGCTGTTGCGTTGGATTGAGCTTTCACCAGCGGGGCGGCTATTGGCAAAGTGTTGGCGAATCCTTTCCGCGTGATGGAAATCGCGCCGAACGGGGCAGTCCTTCACGGCGCGGCGGACAATTATGCTGCACTTGCACAGTCCCGATGGCGCTGTCATCGTGGACGGATGATGGCGATCCCGAGTCCCCGTCTCCTGGCGATCACCGACCGGCGGCAGGCGGCGCAGTCCTTGCCGGACCTGGCGGCGCGCCTGTTCGCCGGCGGCTTGCGCTGGCTGTCGCTGCGCGAAAAGGACCTGGACGAGTCGCGGCAGATCGCTCTGGCCCATGCCCTGGTGCAGCGGGCGCGGCCCTGGGGTGCGCTGGTCACGCTGCATGGCGATCCTGATCTGGCGCTGGCCGCCGGAACGGACGGGGTGCATTTGCCGGAAGGGGCAGACGTGGCGACGGCGCGACGGCGGCTCGGCCCCGGTGCGCTGGTCGGTGTTTCGACCCACGACGCGGAAGGAATCCGCCGTGCCGTGGCGGGCGGGGCGGACTACGTAACGCTGTCGCCGATCTTCCCGTCGCCGAGCAAGCCGGGCTACGGCCCGCCGGTCGGGACGGAGACGCTGAGACGCTTGGCCGCGGACGCTTCCCTTCCCGTCATCGCGCTCGGCGGCGTGGAGTCGGGCAACATCGGAGAGTGTCTGGCTGCGGGAGCCGCCGGAGTGGCGGTCATGGGCGCGCTGATGCGGACGCCGGACCGCTTGCCCGAATTGCTCAAAGCCTTGAAAGGCTGACAAACGCAAGGAAGAGGGTCGAACGAAACCGCTCCTTCCTTATCGTGGTCCTGGACTTTTCAGCCCGAAATGTGCATCTGGTATCTCATATACGAAAACGATGCGATGCCTTTCGCACGACCGGGCCGGCGCACAGTGGGGTGTTTCCGGACGGCCAGCATTGAGGAACGGTGCCGACCATGAACCCTCCGCCGATCAACGTCCAGCCGCTCGACACCGGATCGACCTTCCGCGCTCAAGCGTATCATGCGTTGAAGCAAGCCATCTCGCAAATGGACATCTACGACCATAACGACGAGATCCGGCTTGAGGAGCGGCAGCTCAGCGAGTTGCTGGGCGTCAGCCGGACGCCGATCCGCGAGGCGTTGACCCTGCTGGAGCAGGAGGGCTTCATCCGCCTCCAGCCGCGCCGGGGCATCTTCGTCATCCGCAAGACCAAGGCCGAGATCGTCGAGATGATCCAGGTCTGGGCGGCGCTGGAGAGCATGGCCGGGCGGATGGTCGCCACGCAGGCCACCGACGAGGACATCCGTACCCTGTGGGACCTGTTCCGCAATTTCGAGATGCGGAACCCCAAGGAGCATGTCAACGAGTATTCCGACGCCAACATCGCCTTCCACAAGAGCATCATCCGGCTCAGCGGGTCCAAGCTGATCCAGGAGATGACCGACAACCTGTTCATCCACATCCGCGCGATCCGCAAGCTGACCATCGGCCAGGACAACCGGGCGGAGCGATCCATCCACGACCACAAGGAAATCATCAAGGCCCTGGAACGCCGCGACGTCGATCAGGCCGAACACCTGATCCGCGACCACACGCTTGGGCTGGCGGCGCACGTCGAGAAGCATTGCGATTTCCTGGAGTGAGCGTGCCCCACCCCCGGTGAGAGGGAGGGGCACGGACACGAGCGTCAGACCGGCTCGTGAAGCTTCGCGGTCGTCACGCTGTTCAGCCCGTTCGCGGTAATCGTGACCACGCGCAGGCTGTTGGTGGTGCCGGGCGTACCGAAGGGGACGCCCGCCGTCACGATCAGCGATTGGCCGGGGGCGCCGATGCCCTCCTGGGCGGCGACGAGGCTGGCCCGCTCGACCATTTCCGCGAAATTCGCCACGTCGGCGGTCCAGACCGGGTGCACGCCCCAAGCCAGGGACAGCAGGCGGGCGGTCCCGCGTTCGGCGCTGAGGCCGAGGATCGGCACGGTCGGCCGCTCGCGCGAGGCGCGCCGCGCGGTCGAGCCGGTGCTGGTGAAGGTGGCGATGCCGGCGGCCGAGATGGTCTCGGCGATCTGCCGCGCCGCGGCGGACAGGGCGTCCGGGGTGGTCGCCTCCGGGCTCGGATGCTCGGAGTCCATGATGCGGCGGTAGAGCGGATCGCGCTCCACCCGGCGGATGATGCGGTCCATCATCGCCACGGCCTCCACCGGATGCTTGCCCGACGCGGATTCCGCCGACAGCATCACGGCGTCAGACCCGTCATAGACGGCGGTCGCCACGTCCGAGGCCTCGGCGCGCGTCGGCGTCGGCTCGGTGATCATGGATTCCAGCATCTGCGTGGCGACGATCACCGGCTTACCGGCGGCCCGGCTCAGGCGGATCATCCGCTTCTGCAGGCCGGGCACGTCCTCCGGCGGCAGTTCCACGCCGAGGTCGCCGCGGGCCACCATCACGGCGTCCGACAGGGCGATGATCTCCTCCAGCCGGGGCAGGGCGGCGGGCTTCTCCACCTTGGTCATGATGTGGGCGCGGTCGCCGATCAGGGCGCGCGCCTCCAGGATGTCCTCGGGCCGCTGCACGAAGCTGAGCCCGATCCAGTCCACGCCCAGCGTCAGGCCAAACTGCAGGTCGCTGCGGTCCTTCTCCGACAGGGCGCTGAGGGCCAGCGTGGTGCCGGGGACGTTCATGCCCTTGCGGTCGGACAGGGTGCCGCCGACCATGACCTCGGTCTCCGCGTGGTCGGGGCCGCAGCTCAGCACGCGCAGGCGCATGCGCCCGTCGTTCAGCAGAAGCTCGTGGCCCGGCTCCAGGCTGGCGAATATCTCCGGATGCGGGACGCAGACGCGGCTGCGGTCGCCGGGGGTCGGGTCGAGGTCGAGGCGGAAGCGGTCACCGCCGGCCAGGATCACCGCCACCTCCTTGAAGGTGCCGACGCGCAGCTTCGGACCCTGAAGATCGAGAAGCACGCCGATGGGGCGCCCGACCGTCTCCTCGACCGCGCGGATCTGGCGGTAGCGTTCGGCGTGGTCGCGCTGCGTGCCGTGGCTGGCGTTCAGGCGGAAGACATCCACGCCGGCCTCGGCGAGGGCGAAAATCTGGCTGTAGGTCGAGCTGGCCGGCCCCAGAGTGGCGACGATCTTGGTGCTGCGGTTGCGCTGCATGGCGCGGGCCTCCTGAGAGGGCGATGACTTGACAATGACTGGGTGGTGCTTGGGATGATGCTGCGACCGGGGTGGGGCGGGGGTCAAACCGCCGCTATGGCTTTTCCACATAGCGGGAAGTCACACGGTTGGTTTGACCGGGGGTGACCCCTGGGCGGACACTGGACGCCCGCGATCAGCCAGGACGATGCCATGAACACGCCTGTCGAGCCGCTTTCCGCCGCCAGCCTGATCCTTCTGCGCGACAGCGTGGACGGGCTGGAGGTCTTCATGATCCAGCGCCACCGCGACCTTCGCTTCGCGCCCGGCGCCACGGTGTTTCCCGGCGGGCGGCTGGATGCGGAGGACAGCGAGCTGCCCTGGCGGGAGCTGTCGCTGCCGCTGACCGACGACATGCCGCAGCGGATGGCGGCGATCCGCGAGGCGTTCGAGGAATGCGGGCTGCTGCTGGCCGGCGGCACGGTGGATGCCGCCCTTCTCGACGGGCTGCGGACCGCCTCGGGCGGGACCTTCCTGGACCGGCTGCTGGCGGCGGGGCTGGAGCCGGACGTGGCGGCGCTGGTGCCCTTTGCCCGTTGGGTCACGCCGGAGAGCGTGTGGCGGCGCTACGACACCCTGTTCTTCCTCGCCAAGGCGCCGCCGCGCCAGACCGCGGTGGTCGACGGGGTGGAGGCGGTCGCCGGCTTCTGGGGCACGCCGCGGGCCATCCTGGCCGAGGCGGAAGCGGAAAGGCTGTCGCTGGTCTTCGCCACCCGCATGACCCTGCTGCGTCTGGCCGCCTGTCGCACGGTCCGCCACGCGATGGAGGAGGCCGTGCGCTTCCACCCCCTGACCCCCCTCCCTGTCTCTTATAAACATCGGACGCCTGCGCCGAGCTACTCGTTGTGGGTCTCGCTGCGCACCCGGTCATTTAAAAACAAAC
>NZ_WHOR01000321.1:0-5922 GCF_013340925.1 Azospirillum formosense | reverse complement strand
GGGACAATGGGCGGCGCGTCCATTTCTTCCCGGCCACCGGACGGGCCTTCCGCCGCCTGCTGCGCCCCGAGGCGGAGCGGGAGACGGTGCATCAGGAGATGGACTATCTCCAGGCGCTGCGGCGCACCTCGGTCGAGGGGGAGATGGAGCTGTTCGAGCGGCGCTGACCGGGGTCACTCGCGCAGAATTTCCGCGGCCTCCACGGTCATCCATTCCGCCTGGTCGTTGTCCTCGCCATCGGTGAAGAGGGCGACGGTCACCGGCTCCTCCCCCGGCTTGCGGGCGGGGAAGTGATAGGCGCAGGCCGACCCGCCCGGCCCACCGCCGGTGTGTCCCCAGTAGGGTCCGGCCTGCCCGTCGCGCTCCACCATCACGCCGAGGCCGTAGCCCGGCTCCACCCAGGGGCGCCCGCGCATGGTTCCCGGCACCGGGAAGGACTGCCGCATCCGCACCGCCAGGGCGCCCGGCAACAGGCCGTCCGCGAACAGCGCATGGAAAACGCGGGCGATGACCTCCGCCGCCGCGGCCACCACGCCGTGGGCCACCCAGCCGGGATGGTAGAGGGCGGCCACGTCGGCGGGCGGACCGTCCTTGCCGCCGAGGTATGGGCTGGGTCCGGTCCACAGGCCGGACAGGTCGCCGCGTTCCGTCGGCACCGACCAGCCGGTCAGGCCGAGCGGGCGGAACAGCTCGCGGTCGAGGGCCTGGGCGAAGGGCAGGCCGGAGGCCCGTTCCAGCACCCGCTTCGCCAGCAGATAGCCGATGTTGGAATAGGAGAACTCGCGCCCCGGCGGAGCGAACAGGTCGGTGGCGCGGCAGCGCTCCAGAAAGCCGTCCTCGCTCCACGGCTCTTCTCCCGCGCGCACGGCGGCGTGGTAGGCGGGGCTGCCGCCGTAATTGCGCAGTCCGGCGCGGTGGGAAAGGAGCTGGGACAGGGTCATCCGGTCGGCCGCCGCGAAGTCGGGCAGCCAGCGGTCCAGCGGGGCGTCGGGGTCGATCAGGCCTTGCCCGCACAAGCGCAGCAGGGCGGCGGCGGTCAGGGTCTTGGTGATGCTGTAGACGAGGAAGCGGGCCGTAACCGGCGGAGGCGCCGCGCCGCCGCGGGCGAGGCCGGCGGTCCAGGAGCGCGGACCCGAACGGACCGCCACCACCGCGGCGCGGGCCGCGGCAGGGCCGTCGCCTTCGTCGAGGCAGGCGCCGAGGCGGTCGGTCAACCGGTCGATGTGCCGGGTTGGAAGGGCGGTGTCAGTGTCCACGGAACCATCCCTCAAAAAACGAAGGCCCCCAAGGGGGGCCTTCGCGTCGTCGGGTACCGGTCAGTCGCGCTTCACCGTGTCGGCGTCGAGCGCCGCCTGGGCGGCGGCCAGACGGGCGATCGGCACGCGGTAGGGCGAGCAGGACACGTAATCCAGCCCGACCTTCTCGCAGAAGGAGATGGAGGCCGGGTCGCCGCCATGCTCGCCGCAGATGCCGAGCTTGATGTTCGGACGGACCTTGCGGCCGCGCTCCGTGGCGATGGCGATCAGCTCGCCGACGCAGTCCTGGTCCAGCGTCTGGAACGGGTCGTGCTCCAGAATGCCCTGGCGCTGGTATTCCGGCAGGAAGGCGCCGGCATCGTCGCGCGACAGGCCGAAGGTCGTCTGGGTCAGGTCGTTCGTGCCGTAGGAGAAGAACTCCGCCGTCTCGGCGATCTCATCGGCCTTCAGCGCCGCGCGCGGCAGCTCGATCATGGTGCCGACCATGTACTCGAAGGTGACGCCGGTCGAGTCCATGACCTCCTTGGCGACGCGGTCGATGACGGCCTTGAGGATGTCCAGCTCCTTCTTGGTGACGATGAGCGGGATCATGACCTCCGGCATCACCGTCTCGCCCGTGGTCTTGGAGACCTCGGCGACCGCGCTGAAGATGGCGCGGGCCTGCATCTCGTAGATCTCGGGGTAGGTGATGCCGAGGCGGCAGCCGCGATGGCCGAGCATCGGGTTCGCCTCGTGGAGCTGCACCACGCGGTGGTTCACCTTGAGCTGGTCGGTGCCGGTGGCCTTGGCGACCTCCGCCATCTCCGCCTCGGTGTTGGGCAGGAACTCGTGCAGCGGCGGGTCGAGCAGGCGGATGGTCACCGGCAGGCCCGACATGATCGTGAACAGCTCGACGAAGTCCTTCTTCTGGAAGGGCTCCAGCTTGGCCAGCGCGGCGCGGCGGCCGGCCTCGTTCTCGGCCAGGATCATCTCGCGGACCGCCAGGATGCGGTCCGGGTCGAAGAACATGTGCTCGGTGCGCGACAGGCCGATGCCCTCGGCGCCGAACTTCCGCGCGGTGCGGGCGTCCAGCGGGGTCTCCGCGTTGGTGCGGATCTTCATGCGGCGCAGCGAGTCGGCCCAGCCCATCAGCGTGGCGAAGTCGCCCGACAGCTCCGGCTGGATCGTCGGCACCTGGCCCAGCATCACCTCGCCGGTCGAGCCGTCGATGGTGACGATGTCGCCTTCCTTGATGGTGACGCCGCGGACCGACATGATCTTGGACTTGTAGTCCACGCGCAGGTCACCGGCGCCCGACACGCAGGCGCGGCCCATGCCGCGGGCCACCACGGCGGCGTGGCTGGTCATGCCGCCGCGGGTGGTCAGGATGCCACGGGCGGCGTGCATGCCGTGGATGTCCTCCGGGGAGGTCTCCACCCGGCAGAGGATGACCGCCTCCCCCTGGCCGGCCAGGGTCTCCGCCTCGTCGGCGGTGAAGACGACCCTGCCCGAGGCGGCACCCGGCGACGCCGGCAGGCCCTTGGCGATGACCTTGCGCTCCGCCTTCGGGTCCAGCGTCGGGTGGAGGAGCTGGTCGAGCGAGGCGGGGTCGATGCGGCGCACGGCTTCCGCCTTGTCGATCAGCCCTTCCTCGGCGAGATCGACGGCGATCTTCAGCGCCGCCGGGGCGGTGCGCTTGCCGTTGCGGGTCTGCAGCATGAACAGCTTGTTCTGCTGGACCGTGAACTCGATGTCCTGCATGTCGCGGTAGTGCTTCTCCAGCGTGAGGCGGACCTCGTTCAGCTGGTTGAAGACCTCCGGCATGACCTCTTCCATGGCGGGGAGGTCGGACTTGTTGGCCTCCTTGCCGGCGATGGTCAGGTGCTGCGGCGTGCGGATGCCGGCCACCACGTCCTCGCCCTGGGCGTTGACGAGGTATTCGCCGTAGAAGGCGTTCTCGCCGGTGGACGGGTTGCGGGTGAAGGCGACGCCGGTGGCGCAGTCGTTGCCCATGTTGCCGAACACCATGCACTGCACGTTGACGGCGGTGCCCCAGTCGGCGGGGATGTCGTGCAGCTTGCGGTAGGTGATGGCGCGGGCGTTCATCCACGAGCCGAACACGGCGCCGACGGCGCCCCACAGCTGCTCCTGAACGTCCTGCGGGAAGGGCTTGCCGAGCTCGTGCTCGACGGCCTTCTTGTAGTCCTCGATGACGGCCTGCCAGTCGGCGGCGCTCAGGTCGGTGTCGAGGTTGTGGTTCTTGTCGCGCTTGTGGTTGTCCAGGATCTCCTCGAAGTGGTGGTGGTCAACGTCCAGCACCACGTTCGAGTACATCTGGATGAAGCGGCGGTAGCTGTCGTAGGCGAATCGGGCGTCGCCCGAGCGCTTGGCGAGGCCGGCGGCGGTCGCGTCGTTCAGCCCGAGATTCAGCACCGTGTCCATCATGCCCGGCATGGAGGCGCGGGCGCCGGAGCGCACCGAGACCAGCAGCGGGTTGGCCGGATCGCCGAAGGTGGCGCCCATGGCCTGCTCCAGCCCCTTCACCGCGCCGTCCACCTGGGCCTTCAGCTCCGGCGGATAGTTGCGGCCGTTGGCATAGAAATAGGTGCAGACCCCAGTCGTGATGGTGAAACCCGGAGGAACCGGGAGGCCCAGATTGGCCATCTCGGCCAGATTGGCTCCCTTGCCGCCGAGCAGGTTCTTCATGTCCGCCCGGCCTTCGGTGGCATCGGCACCGAAGCAGTAAACCCACTTGTTCTCGCCCTGGCTCGCCATCGTGAAATCCTCGTTCACCTCTATGGTCGTCCGGCCGTCGGCTGTGCGGGGAACCGGTGAAGATCAGCCCGGCGAACGGGTGTCCTTCTGGTATGACCGCGCAACCGCATCCGACGGAGCCCCTTCTAGCCCCCCGCGGAAGGAGAACACAAGACGATCCGTTGCATAGCGTGAGCGCGACGGTGCTGATCCCATTTATGCCACGGTGCGCGAAAGGGGCAGGCCGGACGGAAAACTACCCCTTATCCCTTGCGCGAAAAGGGAAATCCGTCATGGCCCTCACGGACCGCGGGCCAGATCCAGCACCGCGTCGGTGGCCGGCGGGGGCGGGCGCTCGCGGTCGGCGCCGCGGCGGCTGCGGAAGGTGCGGAAGGCGATGGCCATCCAGGTGCCGTGGAAGGCCAAGCCGCAGAGCAGGACGATCTCCCCCGGCACCGGCCCGATGGTCGCCCGCGCGAACAGCTCGTCCAGGCTCGACAGCGGCACCGGGTGGATCATCAGCTTGCCCAGATAGGCCACCACCTGGATCAGGAAGATCCAGCCGTAGTTCCGCCGCAGCCGGCGCCCCACCGCCTCCAGGTAGGTGATGTGCAGGTTGGGGTTCTGGTAGTCCTGGAACAGCGTCTCGTTCCAGCCCCGGGCGAACGGGTCGCCCTGGCCGCGCAGGATGGGGCCGAGAAAGTACAGCTCCAGCACATGGGCGCGGATTCGCCAGAAGTCGAAGAAGCGGTAGCGCCGCGCCTCGATGTAGAGGAACACGGCGACCAGAAGCCCCACAAGCACCAGCGGCAGGGGGGAGGCGGTGGCGCTGCTGAAGGTCAGCGACAGCGCGATCCCGGTGGTCACCACCGCCCAGTTGGTGGTGGCGTCCAGCCGGGTCCGCCAGACGGTGCTGCGGTAGATCTCGGCCCTGTAGAGGTGCGACAGGGCCGTGACCTCGGCCGAGGTGTAGTGGGTCTTGGGTGCTTTGGCGGCGATGTCGTCCATGCTCGGCGTCCTCCCCCTGGCTTTTTTGCGCAGGGGCCGGGGACGCCGGCGCGTCAGTGGGCGCCGCCGTCGGCCTCCAGCCCCAGCCGGTCGAACAGCCGCCGGTCGGCCTCATGCTCCGGATTGCCGGTGGTCAGCAGCTTGTCGCCATAGAAGATGGAGTTCGCGCCGGCGTAGAAACAGAGCGCCTGACCCTCGTCGCTGAGCGAGCGGCGGCCCGCCGACAGGCGGACGTAGGAGCGCGGCATCAGGATGCGGGCCACCGCGATGGTGCGGATGAACTCGAAGGCATCCAGCGCGTCGACGTCGCCCAGCGGGGTGCCGGCGACCGACACCAGCTTGTTGATCGGCACGCTCTCCGGCTGCGGCGACAGGTTCGCCAAAGTCTCCAGCAGGCCGGCGCGGTCCACCCGGCTCTCCCCAAGCCCGACGATGCCGCCGGAGCAGACCTTCAGCCCGGCGTCGCGGACGTTGGCCAGCGTGTCCAGCCGGTCGCGGTAGCTGTGGGTGGAGACGATCCGCTCGTAGAACTCCTCCGACGTGTCGAGGTTGTGGTTGTAGTAGTCGAGGCCGGCGTCCTTCAGCGCGTCGGCCTGCGGGCGGGTCAGCATGCCCAGCGTCATGCAGGCCTCCAGCCCCAGGTCCTTCACGTCGCGGACGATGTTCGCCAGCTTCTCGACGTCGCGGTCCTTCAGCTCACGCCACGCCGCCCCCATGCAGAAGCGGCCGGCGCCCGCCTTCTTGGCCTTCTCCGCGGCGGCGCGCACCTGGGCGCGGTCGAGCAGCTTCTCCGCCTCGACGCCGGTGTCGTACTTCACGCTCTGCGCGCAGTATTTGCAGTCCTCCTGGCAGCCGCCGGTCTTGATGTTCAGCAGGGTGGAGAGCTGGACCTTGTTCGGGTCGTGGTGCTGGCGGTGCGTCTCGT
>NZ_WHOR01000320.1:0-5974 GCF_013340925.1 Azospirillum formosense | reverse complement strand
GCTCCGCCGGGGTTGCCGCCCCGAACAGCGCGGCGGCAACCCCGGCGGAGCCACGGGAGCCCGCCTTCCTCGCCCGCCTGCCCGCGCGGCTCGGCCGGGACCTGCTGGCGCTGGAGATGGAGGACCATTACGTCCGCGCCCACACAGCGGAGGGAAGCGACCTGATCCTGATGCGGCTGCGCGACGCCATCGCGGAACTGGCCGGGCTGGACGGGATGCAGGTCCACCGCTCCCACTGGGTCGCTGCCGCGGCCGTCGCCGGGGTGGAACGCAAGCCGGACGGCAAGCTGGTGCTGGTCCTGCGCGACGGCCGTCGCGTGCCGGTCAGCCGCAGCCATGCGGCGGCGGTCCGCGAGGCGGGCTGGGTGGAGAAGATCTAGGCAAAGACGACGGGGCCGTGAGCCACGGCCCCGTCGGGGTCCGTCACTTCGCCAGGTTGCGCAGGACGAAGTTCAGCACGCCGCCGTTCCGGTAATACTCCACCTCGTCCACCGTATCGATGCGCAGCAGCAGCGGCACCTGCCGCGTCTGCCCGTCGGCGCGGGTGATGGTCATCGTCACGTCCTTGCGCGGGCGCAGGTCCTGCTCGATGCCGTCGATGTCGAAGGTCTCGGTGCCGTCCAACGCCAGATCGTTGCGGGTCAGACCGTCCTTGAACTGCAACGGCAGGATGCCCATCCCGACGAGGTTGGAGCGGTGGATGCGCTCGAAGCTCTCGGCGATCACCGCGCGAATGCCCAGCAGCTTGGTGCCCTTGGCCGCCCAGTCGCGGCTGGAGCCGGTGCCGTACTCCTTGCCGGCGATCACCACCAGCGGCACGCCCTCCTGGGCGTAGCGCATGGCCGCGGTGTAGATCGGCAACTGCTCGCCCGAGGGGTAGTGCCGGGTCTCGCCGCCCTCCACGCCCGCCAGCATCTCGTTGCGGATGCGGATGTTGGCGAAGGTGCCGCGCATCATCACCTCGTGGTTGCCGCGCCGCGCCCCGTAGGAGTTGAAGTCCTGTGGGCGCACCTGATGGCTCAGCAGATACTCGCCGGCCGGGCTGGTCTTCTTGATCGAGCCGGCGGGCGAGATGTGGTCGGTGGTGATGCTGTCGCCCAGCACGGCCAGCGCGCGGGCGCCCCGCACGTCGCTCACCGCCTCGGGTGTCTTCGGCATGTCGGCGAAGAAGGGCGGCAGCTTCACGTAGGTGCTGCCCGCCTGCCACTCGTAGGTCTGGCCCTCGGCGGTCTGGATGCCGCGCCACTGCGCCGGCCCCTCGAACACGTTGCCGTAGCGGCTGCGGAACATCTCCGCCGACAGCGAGGCGGCGATGGCGTCCTGGACTTCCTGGTTGGTCGGCCAGATGTCCTTCAGATAGACGGGCTGGCCGTCATGCCCGGTGCCGATGGGGTCCTTGGCCAAATCGATCTTCATGTTGCCGGCCAGCGCGTAGGCGACGCACAGCGGCGGCGAGGCCAGATAGTTCGCCCGCGTGTGCGGGTTCACCCGGCCTTCGAAGTTGCGGTTGCCCGACAGCACCGCGGCGACCACGAGGTTGCCCTCCTCCACCGCCGCGGCGATGGGGTCGGGCAGCGGGCCGCTGTTGCCGATGCAGGTGGTGCAGCCGTAGCCGACGATGTTGAAGCCGAGCTGGTCGAGATAGGGTTGGAGCCCGGCCTTGGCCAGATAGTCGGTGACCACCTGCGAGCCCGGCGCCAGCGAGGTCTTGACCCAGGGCTTCGATTTCAGCCCCTTCTCCACCGCCTTGCGGGCCAGCAGGCCGGCGGCCACCAGCACCGCCGGGTTGGAGGTGTTGGTGCAGGAGGTGATGGCGGCGATCACCACCGCCCCCTGGTCGAGATTGTAGCCGCAGCCCTTCACCGGAACGGAGCGGTCGGCGTCCTCCGCCTTGAAGGTGCCGACCAGATCGCCGCCGAAGCTCTGCGCCGCCTGGGACAGCGGCACGCGGTCCTGCGGGCGCTTCGGGCCGGCCAGCGACGGTTCGACCGTCGTCATGTCCAGTTCCAGCGTGTCGGTGAAGACGGGGTCCGGCGTGCCGGCGTCGCGCCACATGCCCTGGGCGCGGGCGTAGGCCTCGACCATCGCCACGCGGTCAGCGTCGCGGCCGGTGAAGGTCAGGTAGCGGATGGTTTCCGCGTCGATCGGGAAGATGCCGCAGGTGGCGCCGTATTCCGGGGCCATGTTGCCGATGGTGGCGCGGTCGGCCAGCGTCAGATGGTCCAGGCCCGATCCGTAGAACTCCACGAACTTGCCGACCACACCCTTCTTGCGCAGCATCTGGGTGACGGTCAGCACGAGGTCGGTGGCCGTCGTGCCCTCCTTCAGCCGCCCGGTCAGCTTGAAGCCGACGACCTCGGGGATCAGCATGGAGATGGGCTGGCCGAGCATGGCCGCCTCCGCCTCGATGCCGCCGACGCCCCAGCCGAGCACGCCCAGCCCGTTCACCATGGTGGTGTGGCTGTCGGTGCCGACCAGCGTGTCGGGATAGGCGACCAGCTTGCCCGCCGGGTCGGTGTCGGTCCACACGCCCTGCGCCAGATACTCGACGTTCACCTGATGGCAGATGCCGGTGCCCGGCGGAACGACGCGGAAATTGTCGAAGGCCTTCTGGCCCCAGCGCAGGAAGGCGTAGCGTTCCAGGTTGCGCTCGAACTCCAGCTCGACATTCTTCTCGAAGGCGGAGGGGTTGCCGAAGAAATCGACCATCACCGAATGGTCGATGACCAGATCGACCGGCACCAGCGGGTTGATCTTCTTGGGATCGCCGCCCAGCGCGGCCATCGCCTCGCGCATCGCCGCCAGATCGCAGACCGCCGGCACGCCGGTGAAGTCCTGCATCAGCACGCGCGCCGGGCGGTAGGCGATCTCACGATCGGACCGCTTGTCATGAAGCCACTGGGCCACCGCCTTGACGTCGTCGGTGGACACCGTGCGCCCGTCCTCGAAGCGCAGGAGATTCTCCAGCAGCACCTTCATCGAATAGGGCAGCCGGGAGAGGTCGCCCAGTCCGGCGTCCTCCGCGGCCTTGATGCTGAAATAATCGTAGCTCTTGCCCCCGACGGACAGGGAACGGCGGGTTTTCAGCGAGTCCTGACCGGTGAACGTCGTCACGGTACCCCTCCTTCGCGTTATTGGCGGACCGGCCGGGCGGCGGCCATGGTTTCCGCATGTCTCAACCGCCTGATTTAGTGCCGGTCCCGCCCCCCTTCAAACGGCGCCTTGCAAAGGGCAGGCAAGCGGAAGCGTGGGGGCTGCGCTCTCTTCGTGCGAAACGGGGCCGGTCCGTACTAGAATCGCGCGAAATGATTACCACGCGATCGGGCGGAGCGGCCCGGCGCGCGACGGGTGGAGGAAACGGAATGGCATGGCGCGCCCCAGCCCTGGCGGCGGTGGCCCTGGCGATGGTGCTGCTGTGCGCCCCGGTCGAGGCCGCCCCGGAGCCGCCGCAAGGGGCGCAGTTCTTCCCGCACCTCGTCTACCGCAGCGGCCCCTACGCGCCCTACGGCATCCCGCTGGCCGACGGCGTGGCCGACTATCTGACGCTGATCAACCGGCGTGACGGCGGCATCGGCGGCGTGCCCATCGTTTGGGAGGAGTGCGACACCGGCTACAACACCGACCGTGGGGTGGACTGCTACGAGCGGCTGAAGGCCAAGGGGCCGACCGGCGCCGCCGCCGTCCTGCCGCTGTCCACCGGCATCACCTACGCCCTGATCGAGCGCGGGGCCGCCGACCGCATCCCGGTCTTCTCCTCCGGCTACGGGCGGGCGGACGTGTCGGACGGGCGGGTCTTCCCCTACGCGGTCAACGCCCCGGCCAGCTATTGGACGGGCATCGACGCCGCGATCAGCCACATCGCAACGGAGCTGGGCGGGACGGAGCGGCTGCGCGGGCGGAAAATCGCCTACGTCTACCACGACAGCGCCTTCGGCAAGGAGCCGCTGCCCATGCTGGAGGCGCTGCGCGGCCCGCTGGGCTTCGAGATGCGCAGCTTCCCCGTCGCCCCGCCGGGGCTGGACCAGCGCGCCGTGTGGACGCAGATCGCCCGCCACTACCGGCCCGACTACGTGATCCTGTGGGGCTGGGGCGTGCAGAACTCCACCGCCCTGCGCGAGGCCGCCGCCGCCGGCTTCCCCGTCGACCGCATGATCGGCGTCTGGTGGGCCGGGTCGGAGCTGGACGTCCGGCCGGTCGGCGCCGCGGCGGTCGGCTACAAGGCGGTGGCCTTCCACGCCGCCGGCGCGGACCTGCCGGTGATCCGCGCCATCCGCGAGCAGGTCCACGACCGCGGGCTGGGAGCCGGCGACCCCGGCCAGATCGGCACGGTGCTCTACAACCGCGGGGTCTTCAACGCCGCCGTCCTGGTCGAGGCCATCCGCACCGCGCAGGGCAAGTACGGGCGCCGGCCGCTGACCGGGGCGCAGGTGGCCTGGGGCTTCGACCATCTGGACCTGACCGCCGAACGGCTGGCGGCGCTGGGACTGGACGGGTTCATGCAGCCGCTGCGCATCACCTGCGCCGACCATGAGGGGATCGCGCCCCTGCATGTCCAGCAGTGGGACGGGGAGCGCTGGCTGGACGTCTCCGGCCCCATCGAGCCGCGCCGCGCCCTGATCCGCAAGCTGGTGGCGGAGTCGGCCCGGCGCTTCGCGGCGGAACGCAAGATCGAACCGCGGACCTGTGAGGAGAAGCCTTAAGTTGGGCGCATCGCGACGTAGCGGCAGAAGCGCAACCCGCTGCCCAGCACGCGCAGGCGCGACCACCACAGCGCCAGCTCGCGGGCCAGCGCCTTGAGCACGCGGGGCTCGGGGGCGGCGGTCTTCAGCGCCTCGCCCAGCCGGCGCACCCGCTCCACGGCCTGACGGCGGTGGAACTGGGTGAGATCCTCGGAAATGCGCAGGTCGAGGTTGCGCTGGGTCAGCTCGTCGGCCATGCGGGTGGCCGACCAAGGATAGACCTCCAGCGGCTCGGAATCGCGCCAGCCGTTCCAGCTCTCCCAGGAGGACGGGGTGCCCTCGATCACGTAATCGAACAGCAGCACGCCGCCCTTCGGCTTCACGCAGTCGCAGACGCGGTCGAGGAAATTCTCCTTGTCGCGCACCCGGTGCATCACCCGGTCGGCCAGCACGAGGTCGAAGGCGCCCGCCTGGTTGAAATGCTCTGGGTCGTAATGGCCGATCGGGGCCTTTTTCGACACGCCCAGCGCCTTGGACCGCTCCATCCCCAGCTTGGCCAGCAGGGGCGACATCTCCAGCCCGGTCACCCAGGTGTCGTAGCTGTCGACGATGCCGCGCGCCGGCCCGCCCAGCCCCGCCGAGAGGTCCAGCACGCTCTTGGCCGGATTCAGCCCGAAGGAGCGGACGGATTCGACCATCCATTGCGAGTCGCCGGGACCGACGCAGTCCGGACCCCACAGCATCTGCGCCCCTTCCGTGCGGGCGACCGACCAGACCGGTTCGCCCTGGCGGTCCAACTGCAGGTTTTCCAGCCGTTCCAGGTCGGCGTCGGCCCGCGGCGCCTCGGGCGGCAGGGCGGTAGCCGGCGTGGCGGAGCCCAGCGCCGCCACCGGGCCGCGCAGGGGCAGGCGGGAAGCGGGGGCCGTGCGGGCCAGGCGGGACAGCGCGGCGAGGTCGTAGCCTTCCCACCAGGCGACGAATTTCGTCCGCCAGTCGGGATTGCGCCAGCGCTCCCTATCCTGAAAATTGTGCCGCATCCGGCGCTGCGTTTCCAAAATTGCTGCCCCACGAAGGACGGCCACCGCCGGCATCAACGGATACCGCACAATATAGAGGTAGACCTCAACAGTCGGCGAGTCAAGTAACCAGCACGAACAGTTGGAGAGGACTTGCCTGAACTGTCGCGAAAATTTTATCTAACTGTGAAATATTTCCGCAACACCCATGGCTTGCGGCTCCGAAGGCGACGCGCGGCAAAGCGGCCAAAGCGCGCCGCGTTGCAGCATGGCCCTGCA
>NZ_WHOR01000031.1:0-33561 GCF_013340925.1 Azospirillum formosense | reverse complement strand
CCCCGGCGAAGCCGAAATTCCCCATCGCCGCCGCCGATCTGGCGGTGCTGGAAAGGATGGCCGAGGGCTGGGTGCCCACCGCGGCGGAGGTTCCCCGCTGGGTCTGGTTCGAGAACCGGGAGCTGGTGACGATGGAGCCCAATCCCGCCGGCAGCGGGCCGGAGGTCATGCGCCTCGCCCCCGCCGGCTGGGCCGCGCTGGGCCGCCAGCCGGGCTGAAGACAAGCCGGCAAAGCAAGCGGGCAACAAAAAAGGGAGGCCGCAGCCTCCCCTTTTCCTGACTTGGCGACCGGTTCCGGCTTACTTCGGAACCTTACCCTGCACACCCTCGACGTACCAGTCCATCTTCAGGATCTGCTCGTCGGTGGCCTGCTTGCCCTCGGCGATCACGACCTTGCCGGACTGGTCCTTCACCGGGCCCTGGAAGGAGTGGCGCTTGCCTTCCATGATGTCGGTGCGCGTCTTCTCAGCCGCCGCGACCACGTCCGCCGGAATCGCCGGGTTGTACGGGGCCAGGAACAGCATGTGGTCCTTGAAGCCGCCCCAGGTGTCCTGCGACTTCCAGGAACCGTCCAGAGCCGCCTTGACGCGATTCACGTAATACTCGCGCCAGTCGTCCACGATGGCGGTCAGGTGCGCCTTCGGGCCGAAGCGGGTCATGTCCGACGACTGGCCGAACACCCACAGGCCGCGCTCCTGCGCGACCTGGATGGCCGCCGGGCTGTCGGTGTGCAGCGAGATCACGTCGGCGCCCTGGTCGATCAGGGCCTTGGCGGCCTCGGCTTCCTTGCCGGGGTCGTACCAGCTGTTCACCCAGACGACGCGCACCTCGGCCTTCGGGTTCACCTCGCGCATGGCGATGGTGAAGGCATTGATGCCGCTGACGACCTCGGGGATCGGGAAGGAGCCGATGTAGCCGATGATGTTCGACTTGGTCATCTTGCCGGCGATCTGGCCGATGACCGTGCGGGCCTCGTAGAAGCGCGCGGAGTAGGTGGCGACGTTGGCCGAGCGCTTGTAGCCGGTGGCGTGCTCGAACTTCACGTCGGGATGGCGCTGCGCGACCTTCAGCGTCGGGTTCATGAAGCCGAAGGAGGTCGTGAAGATCAGCTTGTGGCCGGAGGACGCCAGCTGCTCGATCACGCGCTCGGCGTCGGCGCCCTCGGGCACGTTCTCGACGAAGGTGGTGGTGACCTTGTCGCCCAGCTCCTTCTCCACGGCCAGACGGCCCTGGTCGTGCTGGTAGCTGTAGCCGTGGTCGCTGATGGGACCGACATAGACGAAGCCGACCTTCATCTTCTCCTGCGCGTCGGCCGCGCCGACGCCCAGCGCCAGCATGGCGGCGCCGGTGGCCAGACCCATCAGGGCCTTGCCCATGGTCCTTCTGTTCACGTGTTTGCTCCCTGATCCAATTGATTGAGCACGAACGTAAGACTTGCAAACATCCCGGAGCCCGTCAGGCATCGACCCGTCAGGCATCCGGATGGAAAACCTTCCCAAGGCTGGCCGGCGCGTTCAGCCGGATCCGAGCGACATCGCGTGAAATCACCACCAGGACGATGACGGTAGCCAGATAAGGCAGCATCGACAAGAGTTGTGACGGAATGTCAATTCCCAGCCCCTGGACGTGGAGCTGCGCGATGGTCACCCCACCGAACAGCCACGCGCCGAGCAGCACGCGGCCCGGCTTCCAGGTGGCGAAGACCACCAGCGCCAGCGCGATCCAGCCGCGCCCGGAGGAGATGCCCTCCGCCCACATCGGGGTGTAGTCGAGCGAGAGAAAGGCCCCGGCCATGCCGCTCATCGCGCCGCCGAACAGAACGGCGAGGAAGCGGATGCGGATGACCTTGTAGCCGAGCGCGTGGGCCGCCGCGTGGTTCTCGCCCACCGCGCGCAGGATCAGCCCCTTGCGCGTCGCGTAGAGGAACCAGTGCACGGCCGGCACCGCCGCCAGCGCCAGATAGACCAGCGCGTCCTGCCCGAACAGCGCCTTGCCGATCACCGGCAGGTCGGTCAGGCCGGGGATGTAGAGTTCCGGCACGTCGGCGATGGGGATGCCGACGAAGCCCTGCCCGATCAGCGCCGACAGGCCGACGCCGAACAGCGTCAGCGCCAGACCGGTCGCCACCTGGTTGGCGAGCAGGAGCAGGGTCAGCACGCCGAACAGCGCCGCCATGCCCGCCCCGGCCGCCGCACCGGCGACGAAGCCCAGCGTCGAGCTGCCGGTCTGCACCGCCACGGCGAAGCCGCAGACCGCACCGACCAGCATCATGCCCTCGACGCCCAGATTCAGGACGCCGGACTTTTCCACCACCAGTTCGCCGAGGGCGGCGAACAGCAGCGGCGTGGCGGCGGCCAGCATGGCCGCCAGGATCGGGCCGAGAAGGGCCAGTTCGGCGCTCATGCCGCGGCCCTCCCGACGACAGCCCGCTTTGCGCCGAAGCGCACGCGGTAGCGGATCAGCACGTCGGTCGCCAACAGGAAGAACAGCAGCATGCCCTGGAACACGCCCGTGATGGCCTTGGGCAGGCCCAGCGCGATCTGCGCCGCCTCGCCGCCGATGAAGGACAGCGCCATCAGGAAGCCGGCCAGCAGGATGCCCACCGGGTGCAGGCGCCCCAGGAAGGCGACGATGATGGCGGTGTAGCCGTAGCCGGGGGAGATGGTCGGGTTCATCTGGCCGATCGGCCCGGCGACCTCGCCCAGCCCCGCCAGACCGGCCAGCGCGCCGGACAGCAGGAGCGTCAGCCAGATGATCTTCCTTTGGTTGAATCCGGCATAGCCCGCCGCCGTCGGGGTCAGGCCGATGACCTTGATCTGGAATCCGATGAAGGTCCGCGCCATCAGGAACCAGCCCGCCGCCACCGCCAGCAGGGCGAACAGCGATCCCAGATGGACGCGCGTTCCGGCGACCAGCAGCGGCATCACCGCGTCGGCCTCGAACAGGCGGGATTCCGGGAACGCGAAGCCGTCCGGGTCACGGTAGGGACCATGCATCAGGTAGTTCAGCAGATGCAGCGCCACGTAGTTCAGCATCAGGCTGGTCAGGATCTCGCTGGCGTTGAAGCGCACCCGCAGGAAGGCGGGGATCGCCGCCCACAAGGCGCCGCCGGCCATGCCCGCGACGATCATCAGCGGCAGCAGCCACCAGCCGCCCTCGCCGTAGAAGGCCAGCGCCAGACCGCCGCCGGTGATGGCGCCGAGCGTGAGCTGCCCCTCGGCCCCGATGTTCCAGACGTTGGCGCGGAAGCCGATGGCGAGGCCGATGGCGCAGAGCACCAAGGGGGTCGCCTTGACCGCCAACTCACCGAGGCCGCGCAGCGACAGCAGCGGCGCGATGAAGAAGGCGTGCAGCGCCTTCACCGGGTCGAAGCCCATGGCCCAGAACAGCAGGAAGCCGCTGACGAGCGTGAGCGCGACCGCCAGCAGCGGCGTGGCGTAGACCATCGCGCGCGACGCCTCGCCGCGGGGTTCGAGACGGAGGAGGGTCATGCCCGTGCCTTACCGAGGATTGCCCCCTCTCCCCCCTGGGGAGAGGGTTGGGGTGAGGGGGTTGCGCAGGGCGCGGCGTCCGGCAGAAGGGCATCCCCCTCACCCTCCCCTCTCCCCTGAGGGGAGAGGGTATGAAGCGTCGGTCCCATCACTCCTCATCCTCGTCGGGCGGGTGGTTGAACAGCCCGCCCATCAGCAGGCCGATCTCCTCCACGCTGGTGTGGTGGGTGGGGCGGCTTTCTGACAAATGCCCGTGGAACAGCACGGCGATGCGGTCGCTCAGCACGAACAGCTCGTCCAGATCCTGGCTGATCACCAGGACGGCGGCTCCCGACCGCGCGAGGTCGATCAGCGCCCGGTGGATCGCCGCCGCGGCACCCGCGTCCACGCCCCAGGTCGGCTGGCCGACCACCAGAAGGCGCGGCTTCTGCAGAATCTCGCGGCCGATGATGAATTTCTGGAGGTTGCCGCCCGACAGCGACCGCGCCTCCGCCCGGTGGCCGTGGGTGACCACGTTGAAGGCGCCGATGATCCGCTCGGCGTAGGAACGCGCCCGCCCGAAATGCACCAGCCCGCTGCGCACCAGCGGCTCGCGGGCGTAGCCGGACAGCAGCGCGTTCTCCGACAGGCTCAATTCCGGGACGGCGCCGCGGCCCAGCCGCTCCTCCGGCACGAAGGCGAGGCCGAGCAGGCGCCGCTCGCGCGGGCCGAGATGCCCGGCGGGCCGCCCCTCGATGGCGACCGAGGCCGGGTCGGGCACCAGCGCCTCGCCGCTCAGCGCGGCCATCAGCTCCGCCTGCCCGTTGCCGGCGACACCGGCGATGCCGAGGATCTCGCCGGCCCGCACCTCGAACGACACGTCTTTCAGGTTGGTGGCGAAGGGGTTGTCCGAGGTGGTGGAGAGATGGCGCACCTGCAGCTTCGCCGCCCCGGCCTCGCCCTGCGGCAACCGCTCCGGGGTCGACAGCTCAGTCCCGATCATCATCTCGGCGAGGCTGCGCGCGGTTTCCCTGCGCGGGTCGCAGCTTCCGACCACGCGCCCGCCGCGCAGCACGGTGGCGGTGTCGCAGAGCGCGCGGATCTCCTCCAGCTTGTGGCTGATGTAGAGGATGGTGCAGCCCTCCGCCGCCAGACGGCGCAGAGTCTCGAACAGGCGGGTCGCCTCCTGCGGCGTCAGGACCGAGGTCGGCTCGTCCATGATCAGCAGCTTGGGGTCCTGGAGCAGGCAACGCACGATCTCCACCCGCTGCCGCTCGCCGACCGACAGATTGTGGACGTGGCGGCGCGGGTCCAGCGACAGGCCGTAGCGCTCCGACACCTCGGCGATGCGCGCCGACAGCGCGTCCATCGGGCCGGGCTGGTCGAGGCCGAGCGAGATGTTCTCGGCGACCGTCAGCGTGTCGAACAGGGAGAAATGCTGGAACACCATCCCGATGCCCAGCCGGCGGGCCCCCGCCGGGTCGGGAATGTGGGTGTCCTGCCCGTTCCACAGGATCCGGCCGGCGTCGGCGTGCAGCACGCCGTAGATGATCTTCACAAGCGTCGACTTGCCGGCGCCGTTCTCGCCCAGCAGCGCGTGGATCTCGCCCGGCCGGAGGACGAGATCGACCTGATCGTTCGCCAGACAGCCCGGAAAGCGCTTGGTGATGCCGCGCAGTTCGAGCCGGTGCGGAGGGGATGACACGGATGGGGAATCCAAGGAGACGGACCGGGTAGGGGTGAAGTCGGCAGGGCATTGCCAAAGCCATGCCACTTTCGGAGAGTCTTGCCCGTCAAGGCTGTTCGCCGTCAACAGGGGAAGCGGTTGCCCAGCCTGCGGTCATTCGCCCCGTTTCGGGCGCCTGTCGCAGCCCAACAAAGCGGCAAATGACCCAACAATTCAGCAGTTGCTTCGCACACGGACAGATGCCACGCCGCCGCACGGTTGACAAGAGGCCGCCGTCGTCATCAGCTATGGAAAGGGCCGCCATTTCCGGCGGCCTTTGCTTATGGAGCTTTTGGAATGAACCGCAAGTCGATGCTCGGCGATCCGCCGCCGATCCGAATCACCCCTCATGACCTCGGGCGTCTCGACGTCCTTCTCGCCCATCTCAGCCAGCCCGCCGGCGTCATCGACTTCCTCCAGCGCGAGGTCGACCGCGCCGATGTCGCGGATTCCCCCGACGGCGGCGGCACGCCCTTCGTCCGGCTCGGCAGCCGGGTCACCTTCGCGGACGACCGGGGCACGCGGCACACCGCCACACTCATCACACCGGACGAAGCGGCCCGGCGCCAGGACGGCATCTCGATCCTGACACCGGTGGGCGCCGCCCTGCTCGGCCTGTCCGAGGGGCAATCCATCGCCTACGGCACGCTCGACGGCCGCACCAAGTCGGTGCAGGTCTTGCGGATCGAACCTCCGGCGGCCTGACGGCCCGTCCTTAGGTCCATCGACCACGGCTTGCACCGTGGCGCGTCCGCGGAAAAGGCGGACGCGCCATGCAAGGGCACAAACCTCGCCACCCTTGCCTCCCCTGCCCCCTTCGCCCAACTATCGGGGACTTGAACGGGACAATCGGAGCAAGGGCATGACGGCGGAACAGGCGGGCTACGCGATCCTGGAGGACCGGGGCGTCATCGCGGTCGCGGGCGAGGACCGGGCGGCCTTCCTGCAAGGGCTGGTGTCCAACGACGTGCGCCGCGTCGCGGCGGACCGCGCCGTCTATGCCCTGTTCCTGACCCCTCAGGGCAAGTTCCTGCACGATTTCCGCATCGCCGAATCGGATGGCGCCCTTCTGCTCGACCCCGAGACGGACCGGCGCGAGGAGTTCCTGCGCCGGCTGAAGATGTACAAGCTGCGCTCCAAGATCACGCTGGAGGACCGCGCCGGTTCCCTGCTGGCCGTCGTCCTGTTCGGCGGCGACGCCCTCGCCCGGCTGGGCCTGCCGGAGGACGCCGGTGCGGCCATTCCCTTCGCGGGCGGCGTCGCCTTCACCGACCCACGCCTGCCGGCGCTGGGCGCGCGCGCCTTCCTGCCGCGCGACGGCATCGCGGCGGCGCTGGAGGCCGCGGGTTTCGCGCCGCGCGGCGCGGAGGACTACGACCGGCTGCGCCTTTCGCTCGGTGTTCCGGAGGGCAGCCGGGACCTCACGCCGGACAAGGCGCTGCCCCTGGAGAACGATCTGGACGACCTCAACGCCATCTCCTGGGACAAGGGCTGCTACATGGGGCAGGAGCTGACCGCCCGCACCAAGTACCGCGCCCTGATCAGGAAGAAGCTGTTCCCGGTGACGCTGGACGGCCCCCTGCCCGCCCCCGGCACGCCGGTGACGCTGGACGGCAAGGAGGTCGGCGAGATCCGCAGCGGCCATGGCTCGGCGGCGCTCGCCTTGTTGCGGCTGGAAGACCTCATCCGTGCGGGGCAAGACGGATTGGTCTTGACAGCCGGAGAGGCCACAGTCACGCCGGCAAAGCCAGTCTGGGCAAGCTTCTGAGTTCTTCGTCACTTTTATTCCGGAAACTTGCACGGACTAGCCAAAAGATTTTTTCGATTTTCCGCGTGACCATTCCCCCCGAGCCCCTGTTGTCGTTCTGCCTTACCGAGACAAACCAAGGCACTCGACAGAAACGCCGAAACACGGAGAGGAGTGAGTTATGCGTAGGGAAATCATCGCGGCTGCGTCCGTCCTGGCGCTGATGACCGGCACGGCGATGGCGCAGACCACGTCGCCGACCACCGGCAGCCCCACCACCGGCGCCCCGACCGCGACCGAGATGAACAAGAGCAGCAGCGCCCCGGGTAATGCCACGACCGGCAGCGCCGCGACCGGCAGCGCCTCCGACCTGACCGGCGGCCAGATGGCCAGCGCCGAGACCATGATGGGCAAGAACGTCTATGGCACCGACAACGAGAAGGTCGGTGAGGTCGAGGACATCATCCTCGACAGCAACGGCAAGGCCCAGCAGCTCGTGATCTCCTCGGGCGGCTTCCTCGGGATCGGCGAGAAGCAGATTGCCGTGGACATCGGCAAGGCCAACTGGGACGCCCAGCAGGAGCGCGTTCAGCTCTCGGGCATGACCCGCGACCAGGTGAAGGAGATGCCGGAGTTCGAATACTCCGACACCACCACCTCGCTGAACCGCAACAAGGACAAGGCCGGTGACACGGTGAACGGCGCGGCGAGCCGCTCCTCCACCGGCACCTCCGGCACCATGACGGCCCCGGGCGGCGCCACCGGCACCCCGCCGGCCGCTCCGTCGGGCACCGGCCAGTAAGCGTCGGTCCGGTCACGAAAAGCCCCCGCGGCCCAGCGCCGCGGGGGCTTTTTCCTGTTCGGAGTCGTGCTTACGGACGCGCGACGTGCCAGACGTTGTTGACGCCGTCGCCGGTGGTGTCGCCCGGCTTGCCGTCCTTGGCCCAGCCGTAGAGCGGCTTGCCCTTGTAGGCCCACTGCATGGAACCGTCGTCGCGGGTGACGACCGAATAGTCGCCCATCGCCTTGGCGCCCGCCGGGGCCATCAGCGGCGGCCAGTTGGTGGCGCATTGGCCGTTGCAGGCGGACTTGCCGCCCGAATCGCGGTCGAAGACGTAGAGCGTCATGCCCTTGCTGTCGGTCAGCACGGGGCCGCCGGCCGACTGGCCGGTCTTGGCCGGCATGGCGCCCTGAGCGAAAGCCGAGGGCGCAAAGGCGGACGGCGCCGCGAGGCCGAGCGCCAGCGCGATCGCCGCGGCGGCGGTAAAGCGGGTGAAGCGGTGCATGGACGGAACCTCCCTGTCGTGACGGGGCGGGCAATCGAACCCGGCCCTCACTGACAGGACGCCCGCCGCGGCGCTTTATTCCGTCCTCACCCGACGGATGATCACGCCCGCAGCAGATCGACGAAGCGGCGGCAGGCGGCGATGTCCACGCGCAGGGCGGCGCGGCGCTTGGTCGCCTCCGGGTCCTCGCCCCAGGCTTCGATCTGGAAGGTCTCGTCGAGCTGCGACACCTCGAACGCCTCCTCGGCGTCGATCCGTCCCTCGACCAGCGCCAGCGCGACGATCAGCGAGCCGCAGGAACCGGTGGCGGTCTGGAGCGCCGACAGCGTCCAGTCGTCGTAGGCCTCCACCGCGTTGCGCAGGGCGCGCAACGCCTCGGGCGGCTGCGGCTTGGGCATCAGACCGGCGTTGACGTGCAGCGGCGCGTCGTAGCGCAGCGTCGCCCAGTCGAGCAGCGGCTGCCACCGCTGCGCCTGCCGCTCCACCAGGTTCCGGGGATGCTCCGCGCGGTAACAGAGGAGGTCCGTCTCCGCATAGGCGGCCACGCCGTCCACGATGGCGGCCCGGCCCTTGCCGATCAGGTCGACCGCCGTGCTGGCGAGTTGCATCAGCGGCATGCTGTCCGGGGCGATGTCCTCGGGCTGCGCGTCCCATTCGGCGGCGACGGCCTGGGCCAGCGACCAGCTCGCGAAGACCAGCGGCGCCTTGGCCGGGCTGCGGATCGGGCGGTTGTCCAGGCGCACCTCGAAGCCGCCGCCGGCGGCCTCGTCGACGGAGGCGGTCTTGTAGAAGCGCTTCATCAGGGTCCTTCGAATGCTCTCTTATCGGTGCAACAGGTCCAGCACGGCGCCGGCCACCTCACGCCCGCGATGGACGATGCGGTCGGCCCCGGCACCCTCCAGTTCGGCCACCGCGTGATAGCCCCAGGAGACGCCGACCGACGCGACCCGCGCGTTGCGGGCCATCTGAATGTCGTAGGTGGTGTCGCCGATCACAACCGTGCGCGCCGCCTCCACCCCGGTTTCGGCCAGGGCGCGGTAGACCATGTCGGGGTGCGGCTTGCCGGGGCCGATGTCGCTGGTCTGGAGCGTGACGAAACGCTCGGTCAGCCCGTGATGGGCCAGCACGGCGTCCAGCCCGCGCCGCGACTTGCCGGTCGCCACGCCGAGCAGAACGCCCTCGGCCTCCAGCGCGTCCAGCGTGTCGCGCAGGCCGGGGAACAGCGGCTCGTGCAGGTCGCCGCGGTGGCGCAACACCGCGAAGGCGTCCTTGTAGCTTTCCGCGACGGCCACATGGCGGTCGGTGTCCAGGTGCGGCAGCAGTTGCGATACCGCCTGCACCAGCGGCAGCCCGACCATGCGGCGCACCTCCAGCGGGTCCGGCTCGCCCAACCCGTGGGCCGCCCAGGCGGTGGTCATGGCGTCGATGATGGCGAACTGGCTGTCCACCAGCGTGCCGTCGCAATCGAACAGGGCCAGCCGCAGGGGACGGGCGTTCTCTGAGCTGCTCACGGGCATCGTCTCCGGGACGCGGGTCGTACCGGACTTATGCGGGCCGCGTCGGGAAAGCGCAACTCACTTTGCCGACTGCGACACCGAGGGGCGCCAATGGAGCAGGTGAACCGCCCCGCCCAGCAGCAGGCCCCAGAAGGCCGAGCCCACCCCGGCGAAGGACAGGCCGGAGGCGGTGACCAGCATGGTGACCAGGGCGGCGGTGCGGTTCGCCTCCACCTGCACGGCGCCCATCAGGGCGGCGCCGAAGGCCCCGACCAGGGCCAGCCCGGCCACCGCCTCGATCAGGATCGGCGGGGGACGGGTGACCATCACCGCCGTCACCCCGGCCAGCCCGGCGAACAGGATATAGCCGACGCCGCCGACGAAGGCGGCCTGCCAGCGCCGCGCCGGGTTGGGGTCGGCGTCCGGGCTGGCGCAGAGGGCCGCGGTGATCGCCGCGAGGTTGACGGTCGGCGCGCCGCCCAGCGCCGTCAGGGCGGAGGCCGCCCCCGTCGCCAGGAAGATCGGGCGGGTCGGCGGAGCGTAGTTGTAGGTTGCCAGAACGGCAAGGCCGGGGATGTTCTGCGACGCCATGGTGACGACGAACAGCGGCAGGGCGATGCCGACCATCGCCTCCCAGGTGAACACCGGCTGGACGAAGGTCACGCCCGGCCACAGCGCGCCGGACAGCGCCGTCCCGCCGGCCAAACCGCCGGAAGCGTCCAGGGCCATCGCCCCCAGCGCCACCGCCACCGCGGCGGGCACGGCGTAGAGCCGCGCCACCCGCCCCACCACCGCCCAGGTCGCCAGCACCAGCAGCGCCATCCCCGGCGCCTGCGACACCGCCAGGAAGGGGGCGAGGCACAGCTTCAGGAGGATGCCCGCCAGCATGCCATTGGCCAGCGGCTTGGGAATCGCGGCGATCCAGCGGCCGAGCGGCGCCCACAGCCCGGCCAGGACGATCAGCACCCCGGTCACCACGAAGGCGCCCACCGCGGCGGCGAATCCACCCTCCACCGCCCCGGTGGCGGCGAGCAGGGCCATGCCCGGCGTCGTCCAGGCGACGCTGATCGGCTTGCGCCGGTGCAGGCTGAGCCCCATCGCCGTCAGCCCCATGGCGAGGCCGACCAGGACGAGGCCCGACACCACCTGTTCCGTGCTGGCGCCCACGGCGGTCAGGCCATGGATGACCACGGCCACCGAACTGGCATAGCCGACCAGCGCCGCCAGCAGGCCGGCGCCGACCGCGCGCAGGGAAAGCCCCGTCGAAAGGCCCGTCGCCGGGACGGTGTCGGAAGAGGACATGACGCGAAACCCTCCGTCAGGGGTGCGGAACGATGGGGAAGGTGATAGATTGGATCCAATATCCTGGCAAGGGGAGATCACGCATGGCGGTCAACGACGGGCTGTCGCGCCTCGTGGCGCGCGCGCGGCCGCGCCACCGCACCACCACGGAGTTCGTGGAGGCGACGCTGCGCGAGGCGATCCTGACCGGAGTCATCGCGCCGGGCACGCCCCTGCGGCAGGAGGAACTGGCGGAAACCTTCGGGGTCAGCCGGATGCCGGTGCGCGAGGCGCTGCGCCAGTTGGAAGCGCGGGCGCTGGCCGAGTTCCACCCGCACCGCGGGGCGGTCGTCGCGGAAATCTCGGCGGCGGACGGCGCCGACATCGGGGCGATCCGCATGGCGCTGGAGCCGATGGCGCTGCGCCTGTCGCTGCCCGGCCTGACGCCGGCGGACCTCGATCAGGCGGAGGAACTGATCGCTGAGATGGATGGCGAAGCCGATCCGGGCCGCATGGGGGAGCTGAACCGGCGCTTCCACATGACGCTCTACGCGCGGGCCGGGCGGCCCCGGCTGCTGGCGCTGACGGAGCAGCATCTGCTGGCCGCCGACCGCTATCTGCGCTTCCAGTTCGCGGCGCTGGGCTATCGGCCGCGGTCGCAGGACGAGCACCGCGCGCTGCTGGCGGCCTGCCGGGCCGGAGACGCGGATACGGCCTGCCGGCTGGTCACCGAGCATGTCGGGCAGGCGGCGGAGCAGCTGACGGCGTTTCTTGAGGGGCGCGAGGCGGGGTGAGACCCCCGCCTTACTCGACCCCCTCGAACGGATCGCCCTTCAGGCTGGCGCTGAAGCCCAGATACTTCCAGGTCGTCAGCATGTGGTCCGGCAGCGGCGCCGTCACGTCGATCATCCGGTTGCCGCCGCGCGGGTGCGGCAGGATCAGGCGGCGGGCGTGCAGATGCAGCTTCTTCTGGACCTCGGCGCCCGGCAGATAGGCCCCCTGCCCGGCGTACTTGCCGTCGCCCAGGATCGGCGTGCCGATGGCGTTCATGTGGACGCGGAGCTGGTGGGTGCGGCCGGTGCGCGGCCACATGGCGACGAAGGCCGCCTGCTTGCCCAGGTTTTCCAGCACCGAGTAATAGGTGACGGCGCGCTTGCCGTCGTCCTCGTCGCCGGCCACCCGCTCGCCCTGCGGCCCGCCCTCCTTGGCCAGCGCGAGGTCGATCTTGCCCTGGTAGGGCTTCGGCACGCCGACCGTGGCGGCCCAGTAGATCTTGCGCACGTCGCGGCCGCGGAACTGCTCGGTCAGCTTGGACGCCGCAAAGGTGTTGCGCGCCAGCAGCAGGACGCCCGAGGTGTCCTTGTCCAGCCGGTGGACCAGCTTGGGCCGCTCCTTCGCGTCGAAGCGCAGGGCGTCCAGCATGGCGTCGAGATGCTTGGTGGTGTTGGTGCCGCCCTGCACGGCCAGACCCGCCGGCTTGTTCAGCGCGATGACGTCGCCGTCCTTGAAGAGGACCAGCGCCTGGAGCGCGGCGATGTCCTTGTCCGACATGGCTGGCTTCTTCGGCGCGGGGGCCGCGGCGGCGCCCTCCGGCTTGGCCCAGTCGGCCAGCGGCGGGATGCGGATGGACTGGCCGGCGGCGAGCCGGGTCGAGGTTTCCGCCCGCTTGCCGTCCACGCGGATCTGGCCGGTGCGCAGCAGCTTCTGCAGATAGCCGTGCCCCACGTCGGGGAAATGGCGCTTGAACCAGCGGTCGAGGCGGACGTCGGCCTCGTCGGACGTCACGGTCCGGGTTTCCACGCTGGGGGTTTTGTTCTCACTCATTAAACGGGCACCGAAACAAGAGAACGCACGACCGCGAGGCCGGCAAAGAAACCCGCGATGGTCAGAACCATCGAGGCCAGGATGTAACCCGCCGCCGCCGGCAGGGCGTTCCGCTCCACCAGCAGCCCGACGTCGAGCGTGAAGGAGGAGAAGGTCGTGAATCCCCCCAGCACCCCGACCATCAGCAGCGCCCGCAGCTCCGGCGAGGGCGACCACACCAGCGCGGCCAGCTCCGCCAGCGCGCCCATGGTGAAGCAGCCGAGGGCGTTCACGACCAGCGTCCCGTAGGGAAACTGCGTGCCCAGCCAGTGACCGACCGCCGTCATCAGCAGATAGCGCGCCATGGAACCGACGGCGCCGCCGACGGCGACCGCGGCGAGCGTGGACGGTGATGCGATCACGAAACCTCCGGAACGGACGGGACGACGGGCATCCCGCGCGGATTAGAGCCAGAAACAGGGCGGTTTGTCACGCGCCGGGCGCGGAAACCCCCGCATTCCGGTCACCCACTCCGAAGATCCAGCCCTCCTGCCGCCGCGCCCGCGCGTCCATGGCCGGGGGGCTCCACACCGCCCGCCGCCCGGCGAGCCAGCGCAGCCCCGCCGCGGAGACCAGCGCGTCCGCGTCATGGTCGGTCACCGCCCCGGACAGACCGGCGGGCGGCGTGCCGAGGACGGCCAGCGCGGCGTCGACCGCCGCCCCGTCGCGGATCTTGCGCAGGCCGAAGCCGGCGCGGATCAGGAACAGGCGCGGGTAGATCTCGCAGAAGACGGTGCGCCCCGGCCCCGGCGCGTCGAAGGGCCAGACCGCCACACGGTCCGGCGCCGCTTGCTTCAACGCGCGCAGCATGCGCATTCCGGCCAGTCCGCCCTTCCCCACCTGCTTGGCGCCGATCAGCTTGTAGGGGCTCTGCGGGCTGCCGTAGCCATCGGCGCGGCACACCCGCTCGGTCAGCCGGTGCGGGTCGCGGTACCAGTCCGGCTGCGTGCCGGCGCGCCAGAAATCGGCGCCATAGTCCGGATGCGCCGCGAAGCCGCCCCCGGCGAAATCCGGCTCCGCCCCGGCCACCGCCTCCACCCGGTCCCACAGGTCGAAGGCCGTCGCCGCGTCGGGGTCGGGGAAGTAGCGACCGGCAACGTCGAAGGGCAGCGAGAAGGCGCAGTCGATCCCGACCAGCGCCGGTCCGCGCCCCAGCCCGTCCAGCAGCCAGTCGAACACGGCGGAGCGCGACCACAGGCGATCGGTGGGCGCGACGATCCGGGGCGCCCCCTCGGCGCCGCATTCCGCCACCGCCACTCCGGCGTAACGCTTACCGGCGGCGCCCGACCAGTCGATGGCGATGAAGCGCCCCAAGTCCGGCACCGCGCCGCCCGTCGTCATTCCTGATCGCCCCGATCCAATTTCACGATGCTGAAAACGGAACGTCCGACAGTCAGCACAGGATCATTGCACTGGAGTATCCCGATGCCCACCCTCAAGATGGCCGGACTGCTCATCGCCGGTTTGCTCTTGCCCGCCGCCCCGGCACGGAGCGCTCCCTGCCTGGAAATCCAAAGTGTCCGGCTTTCCGCCGATCCCGAACGCAACATGGCGGAAGGCGGACGTCTCGCGCGACACATTCTGGGCGCGGTGCCGCCGCCAAAGGCCGGGCAGAGCGTCGGCACGCCGATGTTCGCCGACCGCGGGGCCTGGGACGCGGCATGGCAGGCATTGACCAGCCATCCGGGACAACCGCTGTGCGGCGACGAGCTGGGCAGCACCCAATACGGCAAGACGCTGAGCGTTCGGGTCCCCTCGATGCGGTGCGAAGAAACCGACGGCGCGGGGCGCTGCGTTCGTGCGCAGCCCTTCACCAGTGAAACCGTGACCTATGTGTTCGAGGTTTCCGGCCCGCCGGAGGCGCCGGCCTGGATTCTTGGAACCGCCTACCCGAAACCGTGAAACACGCCTACTCGTCCCCTTCCGCGGCTTTGCGCTCGCGCAGCCGCGCCCAATAGTCCTGGCGCTTCCTGATCTCGCGCTCGAAGCCGCGCTCCACCGGCTGGTAGAAGGCGCGCCGCGCCATGCTCTCCGGGAAGTAGTTCTGGCCGGAGAAGCCGTCCGCCGTGTCGTGATCGTACTCGTAGCCCTTGCCGTAGCCGATCTGCTTCATCAGCTTCGTCGGGGCGTTCAGGATGTGCTTGGGCGGCATCAGGCTGCCGGTTTCCTTGGCGGCGCGCACCGCGCTCTTGTAGGCGGTGTAGCCGGCGTTCGACTTCGGCGCCGTGCCCAGATAGATGACCAGCTGGGCGATGGCGAGTTCGCCCTCCGGGCTGCCCAGCCGCTCGTAGGCCTCCCAGGCGGCGGTGGCCTGCGCCAGCGCGTTGGGATCGGCCATGCCGATGTCCTCCACCGCGAAGCGCGTCAGCCGGCGGGCGATGTAGCGCGGGTCCTCGCCCCCTTCCAGCATGCGGGCGTACCAGTAGAGCGCCGCGTCGGTGTCCGACCCGCGCAACGACTTGTGCAGCGCGCTGATGAGGTTGTAGTGCCCCTCCTGCGCCTTGTCGTAGAGCGGGGCTCGGCGCTGGATGGCGGTGGCGAGCGCGTTGTTGTCCAGAAGCGCCCCATCCTCCGGCACCGGCAGGGCGAACAGCTCCTCGCAGAGGTTCAGGCAAAAGCGCCCGTCGCCGTCGGCCATCGCCTTCAGCGCCGCCCTTGCGTCCGGCGTCAGCGGCAGCGGGCGGCCCGTCTCCGCCTCGGCCCGCGACAGCAGTTTCTCCAGCGCCGCGTCATCGAGCCGGTTCAGCACGAAGACCTGGGCGCGCGACAGCAGCGCCGCGTTCAGCTCGAAGGACGGATTTTCGGTGGTGGCGCCGACCAGCGTGACGGTGCCGTCCTCCACATAGGGCAGGAAGCCGTCCTGCTGGGAGCGGTTGAAGCGGTGGATCTCGTCGATGAACAGCAGCGTGCCCTGCCCGGCCGCGCGCCGCGCCCGGGCGGCGTCGAACACCTTGCGCAGGTCGGCCACGCCGGAGAAGACCGCCGACAGCGGCTCGAAATGCAGGTCGGTGGACAGGGCCAGCAGCCGCGCGATGGTCGTCTTGCCGCAGCCGGGCGGCCCCCACAGGATCATGGAGGCCAGCCGGCGCGCGGCGACCATGCGGCCCAGCGGGCCGTCGGGCTTCAGCAGATGCTCCTGCCCGACCACCTCGCCCAGGCTGCGCGGGCGCAGCCGGTCGGCCAGCGGGCGGGGGGCGCCCGCCTCGAACAGGCCGCCGGTGGCGCCGGAGTCGCCGCGTTTGCTCATCGCCGATCCACCGATCGCACCGGACCGGTCACTGGTTGGTGGGCGCGCCGCAGCGCTGGTAGCACATGCGCAGCGAATGCTGGCAATTGTCGGTCGGCGAGAAGATGCCGCCGCGGTCCGGACGGTCGAGCCCGCTCTGCGCGCGCGCGGCCACCGAATCCATGCAGGAGTTGTTGCTGCGCTCGCACTGGGCGCGGCAGGAATCGTCGGTGCCGACACCGCCGTCCAGGCGGAGCGACGGGTCTTCGACCCCACGGGCCGGGCGCGAGGCCGCGGGCGACCCGGCAGGGGCCGCGGGGGCCGTGGTGGAGGCCGCCGGAGCACCGCCCACGGCGGCGCCGGACGAACGCCCCGGCGCGTCCGCGCAGGCGGCGAGCGCAACCAGAGCGAGGGCCAGCACCGGCCCCAGAATGAGTTTCGGACGGAACATCTCGGCTTTGACTCCCATTGTTCTTGCGTGACCCCGGACGTTGGCGGATGGTCCCCCGCATTGGACCATGCCGCGGGCTCGGCGCCCACTATGCCGGGAACGCAAGCGATAAGGGAATGCCTCAAATGAGTCCCAACAATCCCGGCCCGTCGCCGCGCCGCCGGACATCGACCACCATCTTCGTGGCGCTGCTGATCGGCGGCCTGTTGCTGCTTATCGTGCGCATGCTCGCCATGCCCACCGTCAGCGCCGGCGAGGTCGTGCTGCCCCTGCTGGCCGGCATCGGCATGGCGCTGGCCATCGGCGTGATGGTCATGCGCGACCGCCGCGAGCGCAACGCCCTGCCCCCGTCGGAGCGCAACCGCCAGGACCGCGGGATGCCGGATTGATTCCCGGTTGATGCGGGTGACGCGCGGGGCCGAGCCCCGCGCCGCTCACACGAACTTGAAGCTGAGCAGTCCGCCGATGATGATGACCAGCAGCACGGTCGTCACCAGCATCAGCCGCTTCTCGATGATGTCGCGCACCTGCGGCCCGTAGAAGTGCAGCAGGATCGCGATCATGTAGAATCGCGAGAAGCGTGCGACGATCGAGCACAGGATGAACACCGTCAGGTCGAGGTGCGCGAATCCCGCGGTGATCGTCAGCAATTTGTAAGGTATGGGCGTGATGCCCTTGAGGATCAGGAACCAGGGGCCGAATTCGGCGAACATGTCCTGGAAACGCTGGAACGACTCCTGCGCGTTGTAGAGGTCGATGATCAGCCGTCCGATGCTCTCGAACAGGTAGAACCCGACCGCGTAGCCGAACAGCCCGCCGATCAGCGAGGCCAGTGCGCAGATGTTGGTGTAGCGCCAGAGCTTCTTGGGCTCCGCCAGACACATCGGCACCAGCATGACGTCGGGCGGCAGGGGGAAGAAGGAGCTTTCCGCGAAGGAGACGGCGGACATCCACCAGACGGCGTCCTTGCGGGCGGAGAGCTTGAGAATCCGGTTGTAGAGAGGTTTCAGCATACCGCGCGCGCGGCGCCCTCCCGAAGTGGCGGAACCCGAAAACCGGAAACCCTCCCTCCGGGGATGAACCCGAAGGGAGGGCCGGTCGGTCACCTATATCGTCGTCCGCGGCCCGGCGGGCAACGGCGGCGACAAGATTTCACGAAAGCTCAACCGCGGGCTCAGCCCTCGGCCTCGACCTCTTCCTTGATCTCCACCGGGCCCGAATCCTGGCCCTTGGCGGCGACATCGCGGTCGACCAGCTCGATCACGCCCATGGCGGCGGCGTCGCCGTAGCGGAAGCCGGCCTTCAGGACGCGGCTGTAGCCACCCTGGCGGTCCTTGTAGCGGTCGGCCAGGACGGTGAACAGCTTGGTCACCATCGCGTCGTCGCGCAGCTGCGCGAAGGCGAGACGGCGGTTGGCGAGGCCACCCTTCTTGCCGAGGGTGATCAGACGCTCGACGATCGGGCGCAGATCCTTGGCCTTCGGCAGGGTCGTCTTGATCTGCTCGTGCTTGATCAGGGCGTTCGCCATGTTCGAGAACATGGCCTTGCGGTGGCTGGTGGTCTTGCTGAACTTACGTCCGGAAACGCCGTGACGCATGACGGTCCTCCTTCATGGCGTGGCCCCCCTCGGGGAGCCGATGGTGAACCCGACCGCCCAGTTTTCGGCTGGTACGGCGCGGGGCGGGCCGGTTGGTGGCCCTGGGAACGTTTGCCCCTCCCCGGCCCTCCCCCGCTCTCGCGGGAGAGGGAGCCTGTTCCCTCCCTCGCCGAAGGCGGGGGAGGGTCAGGGAGGGGGCAATGGAACCTGCGAGACTTAGTACGGCTCTTCCAGACGCTTGGCCAGCTCTTCGATGTTCTCGGGCGGCCAGTTCGGGATTTCCATACCGAGGTGCAGACCCATCTGGGCCAGCACTTCCTTGATCTCGTTCAGCGACTTGCGGCCGAAGTTCGGGGTGCGGAGCATCTCCGCCTCCGTCTTCTGCACCAGATCGCCGATGTAGACGATGTTGTCGTTCTTGAGGCAGTTGGCCGAACGGACCGACAGTTCCAGCTCGTCCACCTTGCGGAGCAGGTTCTTGTTGAACGGAACCTCCTCGTGCTTCTCCTCGGCGACCGCGTGGGTCGGCTCCTCGAAGTTGATGAACAGCTGCAGCTGGTCCTGGAGGATGCGGGCGGCCAGAGCCACCGCGTCGTCCGGCTTCACGGCGCCGTTGGTCTCGACGACCATCGACAGGCGGTCATAGTCGGTGACCTGCCCGACGCGGGCGTTGTCGACCTTGTAGGAGATCTTGCGGACCGGCGAGAACAGCGCGTCGACCGGGATCAGACCGATCGGGGCGTCCTCCGGACGGTTCTGGCTGGCCGGGACGTAGCCCTTGCCGGTCTCGACCGTCAGTTCCATGTTCAGGCGGGCGCCGTTGTCCAGCGTGCAGATCACGAGGTCCGGGTCCATCACCTGGATGTCCGCGCCGGTCTCGATCATGCCGGCCTTCACCTCGCCGGGGCCTTCGGCGCGCAGGCGCATGCGCTTCGGGCCGTCGCCGCCCATGCGCAGACCCATCGACTTGATGTTGAGGACGATGTCGGTCACGTCCTCGCGCACGCCGGGGATCGACGAGAACTCGTGCAGCACGCCGTCGATGTGGATCGCCGTGACGGCCGCACCCTGCAGCGAGGAGAGCAGCACGCGGCGCAGCGCGTTGCCGAGCGTCAGACCGAAGCCACGCTCCAGCGGCTCGGCCACGACGGTCGCCACGCGGTCGGCGTCGTCACCGGGCTGGATGTCCAGCTTGTTCGGCTTGATCAGTTCCTGCCAGTTCTTCTGAAGAGCCACGGTATTACCTCATGCCATCGGGGTGGACACACGTCCGCGGAGACCGGCCGTTCCCATCCGATGGCGCCGCGATGGCTGCGGCGCCTGTCCCGGAACGGCGGGTCCCCGCGGGTGCGGAGTAGCGATGCTTCTTAGACGCGACGCTTCTTCGGCGGACGGACGCCGTTGTGCGGGATCGGCGTGACGTCGCGGATCGAGGTGATCTGGAAGCCGATCGACTGCAGGGCGCGCAGCGCCGACTCACGGCCCGAACCCGGACCCTTCACCTCGACCTCGAGGGTCTTCATGCCGTGCTCCTGGGCCTTGCGGCCCGCGTCCTCGGCGGCGACCTGGGCGGCGTAGGGGGTCGACTTGCGCGAACCCTTGAAGCCCATCGTGCCCGACGACGACCAGGCAATGGTGTTGCCCTGCGCGTCGGTGATGGTGATCATCGTGTTGTTGAAGGAGGCGTTCACGTGAGCGACGCCGGCGGTGATGTTCTTGCGCTCGCGACGACGAAGACGCTGCGAAGCGGCTGAGGGCTTGGCCATGGTCCGTGCGTCCTCTTACTTCTTCTTGCCGGCGATCGGCTTGGCCGGACCCTTGCGGGTGCGGGCGTTCGTGTGGGTGCGCTGGCCGCGGACCGGCAGGCCCTTGCGGTGACGCAGGCCACGGTAGCAGGCCATGTCCATCAGACGCTTGATGTTCATGGCGACCGAACGGCGCAGGTCGCCCTCGACGCGGTAGTCGGCGTCGATGGTCTCGCGGATCTTGAGGATCTCGTCGTCCGTGAGCTGGTTCACACGGCGCTCCGCCGGGATCTCCAGCTTCGTGCAGATTTCCTTGGCCTTGAAGGGGCCGATGCCATGAATGTAGGTCAACGCAATCTCCACGCGCTTCTGCGCGGGGATGTTGACGCCAGCGATACGCGCCACGCCTGCTCTCCTCGATATCTCAACGGCAGCCCTCATGGGCCGCCTACACACCGATTGATCCCCGATCCGGACGCCGAAGCCCGAAGGCCGGACGGCAAAACACGGATACGGGACGCACAATGTCTCCCGCCGGGCCGGTTGGGCCGCGGGAGGGTGCGACTATAGAAAAAGCCGGAAATCTGTCAAGGCCGTTCTGCGGCGTTACCGTGCTTTTCCCGGTGCCTGGCCATTGTGGGGAGGATGGCCGCGGTTGACAAGCCGGACGGCAGCTCTTGAGATGGGCGGGCCCGCCCCGAACGGAACAACCCGAACGGCACACCTCAGAAGGCAGACCCATGACCCGCAAAGTCATCCCCTTCCGGCGCTTCCGCCTGACCAAGATCGTCGCCACGCTGGGGCCGGCCACCGCCACGCCGGAGATGATCCGCGCGCTGTTCGAGGCGGGCGTGGACGTCTTCCGCCTGAACTTCAGCCACGGCACGCACGAGGACCATGGCCAGCGCCTCGCCACGCTGCGCGCGCTGGAGGCGGAACTGGACCATCCCATCGCCGTGATGGCCGACCTCCAGGGACCGAAGCTGCGGCTGGGCACCTTCGCCGACGGCCCGGTCACCGTCGAGCCGGGGCACCGCATCCGCCTCGACCTCTCCACCGAGCCGGGCGACGCGACCCGCGTCGGCCTGCCCCACCCGGAGATCTTCGCCGCTCTGGAGCCGGAGGCGGAACTGCTGGTGGATGACGGCAAGGTCCGCCTGCGCGTCGTCGATTGCAGCCCCGACCACGCCGACTGCGTCGTGCTCTCCGGCAGCCGCCTGTCCGACCGCAAGGGCGTGAACGTGCCGGGCGTCGTCCTGCCGCTGACGCCACTGACCCCGAAGGATCACGAGGATCTGGCCTTCGCCCTCGACCAGGGGGTGGACTGGGTGGCCCTGTCCTTCGTGCAGCGGCCGGAGGACGTGGCGGAGGCGCGCAAGCTGGTCGCCGGGCGGGCCGCCCTGCTGTCGAAGATGGAGAAGCCGCAGGCCATCCAGCATCTGGAGCGCATCGTCGAGCTGTCGGACGGCGTGATGGTCGCCCGCGGCGACCTCGGCGTGGAGATGCCGGCGGAGGACGTGCCGAGCATCCAGAAGCGGATCATCCGCGAGGCGCGCAGGGCCGGAAAGCCGGTGATCGTCGCCACGCAGATGCTCGAATCGATGATCGGCTCCCCCGCCCCCACCCGCGCCGAGGCGTCGGACGTGGCCACCGCGGTCTATGACGGGGCCGACGCGGTGATGCTGTCGGCGGAGACCGCGGCGGGCACCTACCCCATCGAGGCGGTGTCCATGATGGACCGCATCGCCCGCCGGGTCGAGCAGGACCCGCTCTACCGCACCATCACCGACGCCCAGCACCCGGACCCGCAGCAGACCTCCACCGACGCCGTCACCGCGGCGGCGCGGCAGGTCGCCCACACCATCCAGGCCGCGGCCATCGTCACCTACACCACCAGCGGCTCCACCACACTGCGCGCCGCCCGCGAGCGGCCGGAGGTGCCGATCATGTGCCTGACCTCCAGCCTGGAAACGGCGCGGCGGCTCCAGCTCGCCTACGGTGTGCACAGCGTGCACTCCGCCGACGTGACGGACTTCAACGAGATGGTTCAGAAGGCCGCCCGCTGCGCCTACGAGGACGGGCTGGCGGTGGAGGGACAGCGGCTGGTCATCACCGCCGGCGTGCCCTTCGGCACTCCCGGCAACACCAACATCCTGCGCATCGCCTGGGTGGACGCCCAATAGGGAGCCGTCAGGCCGGCTGCACCACCGGAGCGACGCGGGGAAAGCGCAGGGTGAAGGTGGTGCCGCGGCCCGGCGCGCTGTCCAGCGCGATGCGGCCCCTCAGCCGGCGGGTCGCGATGTTGTAGACGATGTTCAGCCCCAGCCCGCTGCCCCCCGTACCGCGGCTGGTGGTGAAGAATGGCTCGAACACCTTGTCGTGGAGTTCAAGTGGGATGCCCCGCCCGTCGTCGGCATAGACCAGTTCCACCTCGTCGGCGCCCACCCTGCGCGCGGCGACGCACAGAGTCCCGTGCTGGCCCGGAGCGTAGCCGTGGATGATCGAGTTCATCACGAGGTTGGTCAGCACTTGGCTGAGCGCGCCGGGATACCCGTCGATCAGCAGGTCCGCCGGGCAATCCACCTCCACGCCGTGGGCCGCCCGCTTGATGCGGACGCCCAGGCTGCGCAGCACCTCGTCGATGTAGTCGCGCAGGTCGAAGACCCGGCGCTCCTCGCTCGCCTGGTCCACGGCGATCTGCTTGAAGCTCTGGATGAGCTGGGCGGCGCGGTCGATGTTCAGCAGCATCAGCTGCGCCGCCTCCCCCGCCATGTCGAGGAAATCAGCGAAATCGGGCTTGCGCAGCGTTCCCGCTTCGAAATCGCGCCGGATGAGGCGGGTGCGCTCGGCCACCAGCGAGGCCCCGGTCAGGGCGATGCCGATGGGGGTGTTGATCTCGTGCGCCACCCCCGCCACCAGGGACCCCAGGGCGGCCATCTTCTCGGACTGGATCAGATGGGCCTGCGCCTCCTTCAGGTCGCGGAGCGCGCGTTCAGCCTCCTCCCGCGCGGCGTGGGCGCGCTCCTCCGCATGGACGCGGTCCGACACGTCGGTGTGCGAACCGACGATGCGGAACGGCTCGCCGTCCGGACCAAGAACGCGGATGGCGCGGCTCAGCATATGGACCACGGTGCCGCGCTTGTGGCGGAAGCGCAGGATGAATTGGCATTCGCCCATCGCGCCGTTGATCAGGTCGCGGGCCTTCCGGGCCGACAGCTCGCGATCCTCGGGCAGGATCAGCTCGGTCCAGCGGGCGGCGGTGTTGACCATCTCGTCCTCGCCGTAGCCGAGCATTCCCCACCAGTAGGGCGACAGCCACAGCTCACCGGTGCGCAGGTCCCATTGCCAGATCCCCTCCCGCGCCGCCCGGATCGCCAGCTCGAACAGTTCACGGCTGGCGAAGATTTCCCGCTCGGCGTTCCGCCGCTCGGTCACGTCGGTGTGGGTGAGGACAAATCCGCCGTCCGGCAGGGGCCGGATCAGGCATTCCAGCACCTGCCCGTCGGACCGTGTGCACTCCCATGACCGCTCGTCCGGAGCGGTTCGGGCAGGAAGCGGCGATCCCGGCGCTGTGGACGGGTTGCCGTTGGATGAGGTGTCGGGGCACACGGCCCCCGGCCCGAAGGCCAGCCCCTCCCCGACCCGCACGGCGATGGCGGCGTAGGGCGTGTGGTAACGCAGGAACTCCGGCTCCAGCCCCAGAAGCTCCGCGGCGCGCCCGTTCCAGGCGACCAGCCGAAGCGCCCGATCGAAGGCCATCACCCCCTGCCCCAGCCCGTTCAGAACCGCCCTGGTCTGATCCCATTGGGCTTCGAGCGCCTGTTCGGTCCGTTTGCGGGCGGAGATGTCGCTGATGCAGGCGAGCATGGCGTCTTCGCCCCGGAACCGGAACCGCCGGGCGGAAACCATCGCCCAGAGGTCGCTGCCGTCGGGTCGGCACAGCCGCGTCTCAAAGCCGTCCACGCCGCCCGCCCCGTCGCGCAGGGCGGCGAGGAGCCGGTTCCGCTCCGCCGGTTCGGTGTAGAAGGCCCTGGCGAAGCTGCGCCCGACCACATCGTCGAGCGGGACCCCGAACAGCAGGCCGGCGGGCTGATTGACCGCCATCACCAGACCATCGGACAGCCGCGTCACCACCAGGGGAACGGCGATGGCCTGCATGATCGCCCGCTCCGCCTCGCCGGCCCGGTCGCCCAGCAGCCCCTCCAGGCCGAAGAAACCGGTGTCGTCCGGCGGGTCCGCCAGGGCGCCGCTTCCGTCGGTGAGTGTCAGAACCAGCTCACCGCCTTCACCCTCGGCAGGGATCAGCGTCGGATGCCCGTCACCGGCGGAAGACGCGAAGGCCACCGGCTGTCCGGCGCGCAGCCGTTCCGCCGCCCCGGCACCGCCCCCACACACCGCAACCCTGGCCAGAAGGGCGTCGAGGCTGTCCGCCGGACAACCGCCCAGCGACGCCCGGAACGCGGCGTTGGCCCAGATCAGGCGCCCGTCGGCATCGAAGCGGGCAAGGCCGGCAGCGGCCATCCGCGAACACTCCCCTTCATTCCCCAAGATGACGCCCGCCGGATGAGACGGCTTGGGCGCCCCCCCCGACTCCATCCGCGGCGAATTCATACAAAATGAATCTATACCAGACTATCGCAACTGCACCATGGCACCTCCCGCATTCCTGTATGTGCACCCATGTTCCAGCCTCCGCCATCCCCTGGCCCGGAAGGACCGACCGCCGCATGTCCGAGATTGCCGCCTACAGCGGGCTGTTCCTGACCGCGTTTCTGGCCGCGACCATCTTTCCCGCCCAGTCGGAAATCCTGCTGATCGGCATGCACGCCACCGGCAATTACGACCATGTGGCCCTGCTGCTGTTCGCCACGGCGGGCAACGTGCTGGGGTCGGTCGTCAACTGGGCGCTCGGGCGCTACCTGATGCATTTTCAGGACCGCCGCTGGTTCCCGGTGCCGGCCGCGATGGTGACGCGGGCCACCCGCTGGTACCAGCGCTTCGGGGTGTGGTCGCTGCTGCTGGCCTGGATGCCCGTCATCGGCGATCCGCTGACGCTGGTGGCGGGCATCCTGCGGGTCGACATCCGGCTGTTCCTGCTGCTGGTCACGGCGGGCAAGGCCGCCCGCTACGCGGCGCTGGTCCTGGCCGTGTGAGCGTCCTACATTCTCCTCATGGATGACCCGACCGCCCTTCCCGAGGACGCATCCGTCTGCGTCTCCCCCCTGCGGCGCCGGCTTTGGCTGGCGTTGGGCTACGCCGCGGTCGGGCTGGGCATCGCGGGCACCGTGCTGCCGCTCCTGCCGACCACCCCGTTCCTGCTGCTGGCCGCCGGGGCCTTCGCCAAGAGCAGCCCGGCGCTCCGCGACCGGCTGTACCGCGACCCGCGCTTCGGCCCGCTGCTGCGCGACTGGCAATCCGAAGGGGCGATCCCCCGCAAGGCCAAGGCGGCGGCGCTGGTCGGCATGGGCGTGAGCTGGGCGATGGTGGCACTGACCGCCAGCCGTCCGCTGGTTCCCATCCTGGCCGGAGCCTGCATGGCGGCCGTGGCTGCCTACATCGTCACCCGCCCGTCCCCATCCACCCCAGCGTCGGAGGACGCGGCGCCCGACGGCGCGGCGGCGGCAGAGGGCGGAAACGTTTCCGCATTGCGAAACGAAGCTTGAGCCAATCGGCCGATGGACGTATTACAGCCGGCGATCCCGGCCGGTCACCAGCGCCGCTGAAAAATCCTTATAACCCATAGGGATTTTTCGAATCCGTTCTCGTCTTGATCCCGATCAAGAGGCGCTCGGGTCCTGTCCGCTATTGTCCGGTCTTGCGTCCCTATCCGGAGCCAAGGCAGACGATATGCCAGACGGAAGCGCTGTCACGCCGGCGAAAATCCAGTTTTTCGAGAGCCAGAAGAAGATTCACCCGAAGGCCGTCTCCGGACGCTACCGGCGCTGGAAGACCATCCTGACGTGGGTGCTTCTGGCGGTCTTCTTCATCGCCCCGTGGATTCGCTGGGAACGCGGCCCCGACGCGCCGGCCCAGGCGGTGCTGTTCGACCTGACGACGCCGCGCTTCTTCATCTTCTGGATCGAAATCTGGCCGCAGGAAATCTACTATCTCACCGGCGTCCTGATCGTGGCGGCACTGGGTCTGTTCCTGGCGACGGCGCTGGCCGGGCGCGTGTGGTGCGGCTTCACCTGCCCGCAGACGGTGTGGACCGACCTGTTCGTCTGGATCGAGCGCGCCTTCGAAGGCGACCGGGCGGAGCGCATCCGTCTGGACAAGGCTCCCTGGAGCGCGAAGAAAGTTCTGCGCAAGACCGGCAAGCACGCCGGCTGGCTGGCGCTGTCCGTCATCACCGGATTCGGCTTCGTCGCCTTCTTCACCGACGCGCCGCGCTTGGCCGTGGATCTGCTGACCTTCAACGCGTCCTACGAGGCGGCGGGCTTCTTCGCGCTGTTCGCGGGCATGACCTACGTCATGGCCGGCTGGACGCGTGAGCAGATGTGCTACTACATGTGCCCGTGGCCGCGCATCCAGACCGCGATGCTGGACGAGCACAGCCTCGTCGTCACCTACGACACGCTGCGCGGCGACACCCGCGGCCCGAAGCGCAAGTCGCAGAGCTGGGACGAGCGCCGGACCAAGGGCTTCGGCGACTGCATCGACTGCGGCCAATGCGTGCAGGTCTGCCCGGTCGGCGTCGACATCCGCACCGGCGAACAGGCGGACTGCATCAATTGCGGCCTGTGCGCCGACGCCTGCGACAACATCATGGTGTCGCAGGAGTTGCCCAAGGGTCTGATCCGCTTCGACAGCCTGGCCGCCCAGGACACCCGCGCCCAGGGCAAGACCTACCAGTGGCGGCTGATCCGCCCGCGCACCATCGTCTACGGCCTGCTGATGCTGGTGATCACCGGCGCCATGGCCTGGAGCTACGCGCTGCGCCCGCGGCTGGACATCGCCGTGCAGCGCGACCGCGCCCCGCTCTTCGTCACGCTGCAGGATGGCACCATCCGCAACGCCTACACCTTCAAGGTCTCCAACAAGACCCGCCAGGACCGCTCCTACACGCTGGCCGCCGCCGGCATCGCCGGGGCCGAGGTGAAGGTGGTGGGCGAGCGCGACGAGGACAGCGGCAGCGCGGTCAGCCACATCTCCGCCTCCCCGGACAGCGTGGCGACCTACCGCGTCTACGTCACGGTGCCGCGCGAGTCCGTGCCGGAGGCCTCCACCCCGGTCACCTTCCAGCTGACCGACACCAATAACGGCGACCGGGACAGCTACAACAGCGTGTTCCTGGGGCCGGGCAGCAAGTAAGCCTGCCGGACATACCATAAGGACCGCCGCCCATGACCTCCGCGAAGCCCGCCCGCATCGGCATCGTCACCGTGTCCGACCGGGCCAGCCAGGGCATCTACGAGGACAAGGGCGGCCCGGCCATCCGGGAGGAGCTGGGGCGCATCGTCGCCTCCCCCTGGGAAGCGGTGGCCCGCGTCATCCCCGACGACCGCGAGGGCATCGCCGCCACCCTGATCGAGCTGGCCGACCGCGAGCGTTGCGACCTGATCGTCACCACCGGCGGCACCGGCCCCGCCCCGCGCGACGTGACGCCGGAGGCGACGGAGCAGGTCTGCGAAAAGATGATGCCCGGTTTCGGCGAGCTGATGCGGTCGGTCAGCCTGACCGTGGTGCCGACCGCCATCCTGTCGCGCCAGACCGCGGGAATCCGCGGCAGCAGCCTGATCGTAAACCTTCCGGGCAAGCCTTCGGCCATCCACGACTGCCTGATGGCGGTCTTCCCGGCGATTCCGTACTGCCTCGATCTGGTCGGCGCGGCGCGCATCGACACTGACCCATTGGTCTGCAAGGCATTCCGCCCGAAGTCCTGAGCTTTTGCCTATACCCTTTTTGCGCGTGCGGAGAGGAATACCATACGCATGGCCATGTTGCCTTGCGGGAACCCGTGCTCACCTTTTTCGTTCGAGGGGAGCGGGGTCCCCGATCAAGGTGAGCCAGCCATGCTGTTCGATTTCGAGCCTTCGGGCATCAACGACACCTATCTGCGCCTGACCCGGCGCGGTGTTTCCTGCATCGTCGCTCCGGCCGGGGCGTGGAACGGGTTGCTTCGGGTCAACTACATCGTCGCCGGGTCGCCCGGCGGCGCCGATCCACATATGATCTACCGCTGCCTGGACATCGGGTGGGACGACGGGCGCTTCTGTTGGAAGGGCCGCGCCGCGCCGGTCATGACCACATCCGCCATGGTCGACATCCTTCAGGAACGCGGGCTCGTCACCAGCGGCGAGGCCGAGCGGTTGCTGTTCGGCATCAACAGCCCGGCGTCGGGCGGGTCGTCGGACGAGACGCTGATCGCCCGCGCCATGCTTCTGGGCTGCACCTTCTCGCCGATCTACGAGGACACGCCGCTGAGCAGCGGCCCGCCGCGCGTGGGCGGTTTCGCCCTGCGCACCCTGGCCGATCCCGGCGCCTTCGTCCTGACCGCCCGCGACGGCCTGCCCGTGCTGGACGCGCCCGCCCGCGACGCGCTGAAACGCCTGATGGCCGAGAACGGCATCACGCTCTGAGGGCGTTCTTTTTCTTGAAAGCGAGGGATTCTGTTTGACGGCGGTCAAAGAAGGGTGACCGCCCCCGGCGCAGTGTGACGGCATGACCGATGCCTCCAACGCGCGGGGAACGCCATGACCAGTTCCGTTGCCGACCAGCCGGACCGCCCTCCGGTCCCCCTGATCTTCGCCTATGGGTTCCGGCCCTTCTTTCTGCTCTCCGGCCTTGCCGCGCCCGTCCTGCTGGCCGCCTGGATCGCCGTGCTGGCGACCGGGTCCTGGCCGGACGGCGCCGTCCCGGCGGCCTCCTGGCACGCGCACGAGATGCTGTTCGCCTTCGTGGTCGCCGCGGTGGCCGGCTTCCTGCTGACCGCCGTGCCGAGCTGGACGGGCACCAAGGCGCTGTCCGGCTGGCCACTGGCCGGTTTGACGATGCTGTGGCTGGCCGGGCGGGTGGCGCTGCTGCCCTTTATCGGCGTGCCGCTGCCGATTGCCGCCATCCTCGACCTCGCCTTCCTGCCGGCGCTCGGCGTGGCGCTGGCCGGGCCGCTGGTGGTGGCGGGCAAGATCCGCAACACCGCCTTCCTCGCCCTGCTGGGCCTGCTGACCGGCGCCAACCTGCTGTTCCATCTGGATTGGCTGGGCGTGCTGGCGGGCGGTACCGCGCTGGGCGAGACGCTGGCCATCGGCGTCGTTCTGATGATGGTCGCGGTAATCGGCGGGCGCATCGTCCCGGCCTTCACCCGCAACGCCCTGCGGCTGCGCGGACTGGACGGCACCGTCGTCTCCCGCCCCTGGGTGGAGAAGGTGACGCTCGTCTCGACCCTGCTGATGATTCCCGCCGACCTCGCCCTGCCGGGCACCGCCGTCGCCGGTCTGCTGGCACTCGTCGCGGCGCTCGCCCACGCCCTGCGGCTGGCCGGTTGGCAGCCGGCCAAGACACTCGACCAGCCGATCCTGTGGGTGCTGCATCTCGGCTACGCCTGGGTGCCGGCGGCGCTGGCGCTGAAGGCCGCGCATCTGCTGGGGGCGGGCGTGGAAAGCTCCGCCTGGATCCATGCCCTGACCGCGGGGGCCTTCGCCACGATGATCGTGGCGGTGATGACGCGGGCCTCACTCGGCCACACCGGGCGGATGCTGGTGGTGACCCGCCCGACCGTGGCCGCCTACATCCTGCTGACCGCCGCGGCGCTGCTGCGGGTGCTGGCGCCCGAGTTGCCGGGCGGCCTCTACTGGACCGCCCTGGAGGGCGCCGGTGCGGCCTGGATCGCGGCCTTCGCCTGCTACCTGTACGTTTACGCGCCCATCCTGCTCGCCCCGCGGGCCGACGGCCGCCCCGGCTGAGGTCCGTCGGGCTGAAGAAGGCCCATCGCGCGTGGGCTGCGTTTCCCGATGAGGCTGGTGGCGAAGCGGCGCTGGAGGTCTTCCGGATCACGGAAGATCTCCGCGCAGCCGGCCCTGCGCAGATCCTGCTCCGCGAAGCCGCCGCACAGAACCCCCACCACGGTCAGCCCGGCCCGGCCCGCGGCCTTGGCGTCCCAGGGGCTGTCGCCGACCACCACCGCCTCCTCCGCCGGCAGGCCAAGCCTCTCCAACGCCGCCTCGAAGATGTCCGGATGCGGCTTCGACCGCTCCGCGTCGTCGGACGAGGTTTCCACGTCCACCAAGTCCGTGATCTCCGCGGCGCGCTTGTACCGCTCCAGCTCGTCCCCCTTGGCGGAAGAGGCGAGCGCGATGCGCAGACCCTCGGCGTGGAGATGCTGGAACAGGCCGCGCACCCGGTGGAAACCGCGGACCTTCGGCATGTATTTGCGGGCGAACAGCTCGTGCCGGAAATGGTCCAGCTCGTCCTCGATGCGGTCCAGATCCTTCTCCGGCACGAAGACCGGCATCAACTGGTCGCCGCCCTTGCCGATCTGGGAGCGCACCGCGTCGAACTCCGCGTGGTAGCCGAAATGCCGGATCGCTTCCACCCACGCGTGGGCGTGAAGGTCCACCGAGTCGACCAGAGTGCCGTCCACGTCGAAAATGACGGCCTTCAGAACGCCGCTCATCGCCGCCTCCTCACCAAGCTTCTTGCGTATTTTCCGGGGTATTCCTTCTCGAACAAGTGGCGCGGCGCGGCGTTCCTCGGGCCGGTGTGCGGTGCGATAGAATTTGTCACATGGACCCGTCATAGCTGTGATCCGTTCACCCCTTACACAGATTGGGAAGAACGGACATGCCCAAGACGTTGAAGAGCTACGCCGCCCTCATCGGTCGCGCCCGCCACGCCGTCCAGCGCCTCAGCCGCCGCCGCGCCCAGCGCGTCCCGATGGAGCATCTCGACCTCGGCCTGTTCCAGAGCGACATCCGGCTGTAGCGCTACCCTTTCGGATGGGGTTCCACCAGCCGGAGGAGCTCCCTTCACGCCACGCGATCGCGCTCCGCAATAGGACTCCCCCTCCGTCCTAGGCGGGCAAGCTGAATGTTTCCGCCGGAACCGGCGCGCTATCGTCGCGCGGTCCATCCAGCGGAGCCTCAGCCCCCATGACCGCAACGTTCGAGTCCCCCAGCTTCGAGACCGCCAGTTTCGAGGAACGGTATTTCTCCGGCGCCGCCCTCTATGGCGACGACTTCGACGCGGCCCGGATCGCCGGCTGGTATGGGGTCGAGGCGCGGGACCCGGCGGAGGAGTTCGCGCGCACCGCACCCGAGCGGCCCGGCTACCGCTACGAATACCACGCGCTGAACCACCGCCACGCCTTCCGCTTCCTGGCCGGGCGGCGCTTCCGGCAGGCGCTGGCCTTCGGCTGCGCCGCGGGGGACGACGTGGCGCCGATCGCCGGGCAGGTGGACCGCTTCCTCGCCGTGGAGCCCATCGAGCGCTTCTGGCGGACCGACATCGCCGGCACCCCCGCCGAGTACCGCCGTCCCACGCTGGGCGGGCGGATCGACTGCGCGGACGGGGCGAACGACCTGACCGTCTGCCTGCACACGCTGCACCACATCCCGAACGCCGGCGCCCTGCTGGCCGAGTTCGCCCGCGTCACCGCCCCCGGCGGGCTGTTCATCCTGCGCGAGCCGATCAGCACCATGGGCGACTGGCGCCGCCCCCGCCGCGGCCTGACCGCCAACGAGCGTGGCTTCCCCGTGCAATGGCTGGAGGAGCGCTTCGCCCGGCTGGGCTTCACGGTGCGGCAGCGCCGCTTCTGCTCCTTCCCGCTGACCGAGCGGCTGGGGCCGCTGATGGGCGTCCCCCTGCCCTACGGCAACCCCTTGCTGGTGCGGCTGGACGAGGCGGCCTGCGCGCTGACGCGGTGGAACATCGCCTACCACCGCGACTCGGTCCGCAGGAAGTTCGCCCCCGGCGCCGTCTATTACGTGCTGGAGCGCGACGCCGCTACGACGATGCCAGCGCGTCCGTGAAGGTCGCCGCGTCGACGTTGCCGCCGCTCAGCACCACCGCGACGGTGCGCCCCGCCGCCGGCAGCTTGCCCGTCAGCACGGCGGCCAGCCCGACCGCCCCGCCCGGCTCGACCACCAGCTTCAGCACGGTGAAGGCGTAGGCCATGGCGGCCTTCACCTCGGCGTCGGTGACGGCGAGGCTGCCGGACAGCAGGGTCTTCATCACCGGAAAGGTCAGGGCGCCCGGCGTCGGGGTCAGCAGCGCGTCGCAGATGGAGCGTTGCCCGGCGGCGTTCTCCACCCGCTCCCCGGCAGCCAGCGAGCGCGCGACATCGTCGAAGCCCGCCGGCTCCGCCGCCCACAGGCGGGCGTCGGGGAAGCTTTGGCGGACCGCCGTAGCGACCCCGGGCATCAGCCCGCCGCCGCTGCACGGCGCGATCACGTCGTCGGGAACCGCACCGATGGCCTGCGCCTGGGCGGCGATCTCCAGCCCGACCGTCCCCTGCCCGGCCATGATCTGCGGGTGGTCGTAGGGCGGCACGGTCGCCGCACCCCGCTCCGCCGCGATGGCCTGGGCGATGCCTTCGCGGCTTTCGGTCCAGCGGTCGTAGAGAACCACCTCGGCGCCGTAGCCGCGGGTGTTGGCGATCTTCAGGGCCGGGGCGTCGCTGGGCATGACGATGACCGCGGGCATGCCGAGCAGCGCCGCCGCCGCCGCGACGCCCTGGGCGTGGTTGCCCGACGACCACGCGACCACCCCGCCCCGGCGCTCCTCCGGCGTCAGTTGGGACAGGCGGTTGAAGGCGCCGCGGAACTTGAAGGAGCCGCTGCGCTGAAGAACCTCCGGCTTCAGCAGGACACGGCCGCCGACCCGCTCGTTCAGCAAGGCGTTCTCCAGCAGCGGCGTGCGCACGGCGAAGCCGTCCAGCCGCGCCGCGGCCTCCACGATGTCCTGGTGGCCGATGGCGAAGGAATTCGACGCGGGCATGGCTCAGCGGCCTCCGGAGACGTTGAGAAGGGCGCCGGTCACGTAGGACGCGGCGTCGGACAGCAGCCACAGCACGGTTTCGGCGACCTCGTCCGCCGTCCCGGCGCGCCCGGCGGGCGGGATCAGAGCGGGGTTGTCGAGCCGGTTGCCTTTGCCGGGGATGATCTGGATGTCGGTGTCGATCAGGCCGGGCCGCACGCAGTTCACGCGGATGCCCTCCTTCGCCACCTCGCGGGCGAGGCCGACGGTCAGGCTGTCCACCGCGCCCTTGCTGGCCGCGTAACCCACATACTCGTTGGGCGAGCCCAGCACGGCGGCGATGGAGCCGACGTTGACGATGCCTCCCCCTTTCCCGCCATGGCGGGCGGACATGCGGCGCACCGCCTCCCGCGCGCAGAGGATGGCGCCGGTCACGTTGATGTCCAGCATGCGGCGCAGATCGTCCGGCGCAGCCTCGTCCAGCCGCCCGTAGGGGCCGATGATGCCGGCGTTGTTGACCAGCCCGGCGGTGGGGCCGAAACGGTCCTCCGCCGCGTCGAACAGGGTGCGGATGTCCTCTTCGCGAGCCGCGTCGCCCCGCACCGCCTGGGCCTGCCCGCCGGCTTCGCGGATCGCCGCCAGCGTGGCCTCCGCCGCCTCGGCGTTGCCGATGTAGGAGACGGGGACGGGGGAGACGCGCTGCGCCGCCATGCGGGCGGCGGCCGCCCCGAGGCCCGCGCCGGCGCCGGGTATGGCGGTGT
>NZ_WHOR01000319.1:0-6040 GCF_013340925.1 Azospirillum formosense | reverse complement strand
CCGCGTGGCCCCCTTCCCCCCCCCCCTTCGCCCCAAACCCCCTCTCCGGGGAGGCGGGGGAGGGAGGGGGCCCACGCGCAGCGTGGGAAGGGTGGGGGCAACCGCTCCCTTTTCTTACTTCTTGACCATGTAGACGCTGTCGTAGCTCTCGTTCACGCCGATGGCGGTCGTGACGGCGTTCTTGAAGCGCTTGTCCACGAAGGTCGGGAACTCCATCTCCAGCAGCCAGGCCACCGGCACGTCCTCGACCAGGATCTTCTGGGCGGCGGAGTAGAGCTGCTGGCGCTCATCGTCCTTGTTGGTCTGGGCGGCCTGGGCGAACAGCTTGTCCACCTCGGGGTTGGCATAGCCCATGGTGTTGGAGAACATCACGCCCTTGCGGATGTTTTCCGAGACGTAGGTGCGCGACACGCCGAGCGCCGGGTCGCCGTACTGGTAGACGAAGTTGAAGCTCAGGTCGTAGTCCCAGTTGGACACGCGGTTGACCCAGCCGGCGGCGTCGGTGGTCTCCAGCGTCACGTCGACGCCGACGCGCTTCATCGCCTGCTTCACATACTCGCCGAGACGGGTCCAGGTCTCGCCGTAGGGCATGACGAGCAGGCGGACCTTGGCGCGCGTGCCGTCGGCGCCCTTCTTGTAGCCGGCCTCCTCAAGCAGTGCCTCGGCCTTCTTCGGGTCGAAGTCGTACTTCCGGACGTTGGCCTCGTGGAAGCGGGTGACCGAGTTCACCGGGCCGGTCGCCGGACGGCCGAGGCCGAACCAGATCTTGTCGCGGATGAACTTGCGGTCGATGGCGTGCATCATCGCCTGTCGGAAGCGCTTGTCGTCCAGCGGCTTGTTGCGCGTGTTGATCTCGATCCAGGACAGCGGCGCGAAGAACTCGTAGCCCTTGGTCGTCATCTCGACGTTGGGCAGGCCCTTCAGGCGCGGGACGTCGAAGGTCTCGATGTCGTTGAACTGGGTCTGCTGGACGGTGCCCTGCTCCACGGCGACGGCGCGCGAGGCGGCGTCGGGGATCACGCGGAAATAGATGTCGTCCAGATAGGGCTTGCCGGCCTTCCAGTACTCGTCGTTGCGGACGAGGTGGATGTAGGAGCCCTTGTTCCACTCCTTGAACTTGAAGGGGCCGGTGCCGATCGGGGTGGCGTTGGCCGGGTTGGCCTTGAAATCGGTGCCTTCATAGATGTGCTTCGGCATCATCGGGGCCGACGACACCTCGAAGGCCTGAAGGAACGGGCCGAACGGCTCCTTCAGCGTGAACTGGACGGTGTAGTCGTCCAGCGCTTCGATCTTCTCGCACTTGGAGAAGGTGGCGCGGGCGCGCGGGTGGGTCTCCATCAGGAACTTGGAGGTGGAGAAGACCACGTCGTGGGCGGTGAAGGGCTTGCCGTCGTGCCACTTGGCGTTCTTCACCAGCTTGAAGGTGTAGACCTTGCCGTCGGGCGAAACCTCCCAGCTCTCCGCCAGTTCCGGCTGCGGCTTCAGGTCGAAGCTGAAGGTCAGCAGGCCCTGGTAGATCTTGCCGGCGACCGTCTGCGTCGGACCCTGCTGGTTGAGGCCCAGCACCAGGATCGGCGGTTCCGGCTGGACGATGATGTTCATCGTGCCGCCGCGCTCCTGCGCCGCGGCCACGCCGGGCACGGTCAGCGCCAGCGGCGCCGCCAAGGCGGCGGCCAGCGCCGCGGCGGTCAGGGTTTGACGAAAGTGACGCAAACGATTGCTCATGTCTGAAGCCCCCTTATTGATTGGTTCTCGTCACGCGACCGTTATGGATCGATGGATTCAAGGCCGCACCAGTCGGCCATGAACAGGGCGAGCACGGCGGTCACCTTCGCCACGCTGTCGAGCGAGACGGACTCGTCGATGCCGTGGATGCGCTCCGCCTCCGGGCCGTAGCAGGTGGCCGGCGTGTCGCCATAGAGCAGGAAGTTGCGGACGTCGGTGGTGCAGGTCTGGGCCAGCTTCGGCGCCGGGGTTCCGAAGATCGACCGGTGGGCGGCGTCCAGCGCCTCCAGCATCGGGTGATCGGGGTCCAGCGTGCAGCCCTCGGCCTGGAAGCCGCGGAAGATGACACGCGCGTCGATCCCCTTGAGGTCGGAGTCGCCGCGGCAGGCCTCGGCCACCGCGCGCTCGATCTCGGCGCTGACCTCGGCGGCGGCCCGGCCGGGCGGGAAGCCGAAGCGCAGCTCCATCCGGCAGCGGGTGGGGACGGAGGACGCCCATTCGCCGCCCTCGACGTGCCCGACGTTCAGGTTGTAGGGGTGGTGATGGTGCGCGTAAGCCGGATGCCGCCCGTCCGGATGGTTCCAGGCCGACTCCAGCGCTTTCAGATGCTTCAGCACGCGGAAGGCCGCCTCGATGGCGTTCAGCCCGGCGCCGGTGTCCAGCACATGGGCGGGGCGGCCCGTCACCTCCAGCTCGCAGCGGATCACGCCGACCTGGGCGATCTGGAGCGTGTGGTTGAAGGGCTCCGGGATCACCGCGGCGTCGGCCTTGTAGCCGCGGGCGACGCAGGCGAGCGCGCCGTTGCCAGTGCATTCCTCCTCGACCACCGACTGGAGATAGACCGGGGCGGCGGGCTGGACGCCCAGGCTTTGCAGCGCCTTGAAGGCCATGACGTAGGCGGCGATGCCGGCCTTCATGTCGCCGGCCCCGCGCCCGTAGAGGCGCCCGTCGCGGACCACCGGCTCGAAGGGCGGGGCGGACCACAGCTCCTCCGGCCCGGTCGGCACCACGTCGATGTGGCCGTTGAGGATCAGCGACTTGCCGGTCGCGCGCCGGGGTTTGTGGACGCCGACGACGTTCTCGCGGCCTTCATAGGAGATCAGCGAGGGCGACCAGCCGGGCTGGGCCTTCAGCGCCTCCTCGTCGATAGCGAAGCGGTCCACCTCCAGGCCCATGTCCCGGAAGATCCGTTCCATCAGATCCTGCGCCGGGCCTTCCTGCCCCAGCAGGCTGGGACTCCGGACCAGATCGGACAGCAGGCGCACTCCATCCTCGCGCAGCGTCGCGACCGCGCCCAGGATCGCATCCCGGTCCACAGCTGCAATGCTCCGCCCACCCTCGTCGGATGCGGGCATGACGACTCCGTTCTTACCACTCCGCCGCGCAGTCGTCCGTGTGGGTCGGCAAATCACCGCGAAGAAACCAGGGTGATTTCGACTTTCGGACTATGACCCTGGTTTTGCCCGGTTGGGCGCCGCCGGGGGTCGACCGCTGACGACAGGCGTATTACAATTCAGCTTCTCATCCTCCGCCAAATCGATAATCCTCATTGCCGACATAAGCAGGATTTATGGCGATGGGTTTCCCTCCGATGACGGCGCGTGATCTGGAACGGCTGGGCCACCAGCTGGACTGGAACCTGCTGCGCACCTTCATGGTGATCGTGCAGGAGCAGGGGCTGACCCGCGCGGCGCAGCGTCTGGGGCTGACCCAGCCGGCGGTGTCCCAGGCCCTGAAGCGGCTGGAGGACCAGATGGGCCGCAGCCTGATCGAACGCGGGCAGGGCCGTTTCCGGGTGACCGAGGCGGGGGAGATCATCTACGCCGAGGTGCTGGAGATCTACGGCAACATCTCCCGCTTCGCCGTTCTGATGCGCGACATCCGCGAGGAGATTTCCGGCCACATCCGGATCCTGCTGGCCAGCCGGATCCAGTCGCTGCTGTTCGACGCCCTGCTGGAGCGCTTCCACGCCACCCACCCGCAGGTGACCTTCCGGCTGGACGTGATGGCGAGCGCCGACGTCCACATGGCGATCCAGCAGAAGACCGGGTCGCTCGGCCTCTGCCTGATGCGGGAGCCGCCGCCGCTGGTCGAGCACGCGCTGTTCGCCCGTCAGATCTACCGCCTCTATTGCGGGCCGCGGCACCACCTGTTCGGCCGCACCGGCCTGACGCTGGGCGACCTGCGCAGCGAGGGGTTCGTCTCCTTCACCTCCGACCAGATCGGCGGCGTGCTGTCGCCGCTGGCCGTCTTCCGCGCGCAGGAGGGGATCGAGAGCCGGATCGTCGGCGCCTCGGTGAATCTGGACGAGGTGCGGCGGATGATCTCCGTCGGGCTGGGGATCGGGCCGCTGCCCCGCCATGTGGCGGAGCGCGACGTGCGCGACGGGCTGCTCTGGCCGCTGCCGCCGGAGGAGGGGGTGGCGCCGGTGGACATCCACCTGCTGTGGAACCCCGCCGCCAAGATGAACCGGGCGGAGCGCGCCTTCATCGAACATTGCCGGGCCGCCATCGCCGGCATTCCGCTCGACCTGCGTTTCGATCCGGCGGCGGTGAGCGAGTGGATCGACCGCCAGTTCGGCGCCGACTGATCCCTCCGCGTTTCCGATCTCCCAGACGGTTTGTGCCGTCATCCAGCGGATGACGCGGCGCTTGCGCGCTTGCAAGAGGACGCAAGCAAAAATTCCCATTTCCTTTTCCGCTCTTTGATAAGCGGAAGATTCCTTTTTGAAAAACAGCGCCTTCCTGGAGTCTTCGCAAAAGATGCCGGGGAATCTCACAAAAATGCCTCGCCGAGCGCTTCCCTCGAATTGGTAGTACAGGCATATGCCAAAGGGCGAAAACGCCAAAAAACTCATACCTGAAGATAAAACCTCAAGAGAGCATTGACATATGGCCAACCTGTACGGACCGAAGACGCTGACGGCCCCCGCTGGTGCGATCGTCATAGCACCCGGCGCCAACATCCAGTCCATCGTCAATGGTGCTCCCACCGGCGCGACCTTCTGGTTGCAGCCGGGCGAGTACCGTCTCCAGTCGATCACGCCCAAGGACAACCAGACCTTCATCGGGGCCGAGGGCGCCGTGCTGAACGGGTCGAAGCTGCTGACCGGCTTCACCCAGGAGGGCGCCGGGCGCTGGGTGATCGGTGGGCAGACGCAGCAGGGTGAGCGCCGCGAAACGGACAAGGCCAGCCCCGATGCGATGCGTGGCGGCTATCCGGACACCGTCTATGTCGACGACAAGCCGCTGACTCCGGTGGACGCGCTGTCGAAGCTGAAGGCGGGAACCTTCTACTTCGATTACAACGCCGACAAGATCTACATCGGCGACAATCCGGCGGGGCACAAGGTCGAGGCCGGAGTGACGGCCCACGCCTTCAGCGGCACCGCCGACAACGTGACGATCAAGAACCTCGTCATCGAGAAATACGCCCCGCCGGTGCAGCATGGCGCCATCCAGGGCGACGTAGGCTGGACCATCCAGGACAACGAGCTGCGGCTGAACTACGCGGTGGGCGCCACGGCGCAGGACGGCAGCAAGTTCATCGGCAACTATGTCCACGACAACGGCGAGATGGGCCTGGGCGGCGCCGGGGCCAAGATCCTGGTCGAAGGCAACGAGGTCGCGCGCAACGGCGCCTGGTCCGGCATCGACGTGTTCTGGGAAGGCGGCGGCACCAAGTTCGCCTACACCACCGATCTGGTGGTCCGCGGCAACTACTCGCACGACAACACGGGCTTCGGCCTGTGGACCGACATCGACAACGTCGGCGCGCTCTACGAGAACAACGTGCTGGTCGGCAACAGCGGCGGCGGCATCACGCACGAGATCAGCTACGATGCCGTCATCCGCAACAACGTTCTGGTCGGGAACGGCTTCAAGCCGCAGGCCGAAGGCTGGCTGTGGGGCGGCTCGATCCAGATCCAGAATTCCCAGAAGGTCGAGGCCTACGGCAACAAGATCGACATCACCGGGGTCAAGGGCGCCAACGGGATCGTGATGATCCAGCAGGATCGCGGCGCCGGGGAATTCGGCACCTACACCACCACGAACAACAAGATCCACGACAACATCACCGTTTCCAAGGACGGCAACGGCCAGTCGGGCGGCGTGGCGGATCACAACGAAGCCGGCATGCTCAACGGCGGCAACGTGTGGGACAACAACACCTACTACATGCCGGACGGCGACCGCTGGCGCTGGGGCGACTTCCCGGACGGCGACAACTGGTCCGCCTACATGAACGCGACCACGCAGGACGAGCATTCAACCCTGTCCCAAGCCTACCCCTCCCCGTCTCTTATACACCTCTG
>NZ_WHOR01000318.1:0-6042 GCF_013340925.1 Azospirillum formosense | reverse complement strand
CGGCAGCGGCAGATGTGTAGAGGCCACGGACCCCCCCCGGCGTCGCAGGGGCGGGGTGTTCGCCCCCCCCTCCCCTGCGAAGCGGGGGAGGGAGGGGCCCGCGAAGAGAGAGGGTGGGGGCAACCCCGGGCGCACCTTACGCCGCGATGAACTCGTTCCACTTGCGGACCATGTAGCGGTCCTCGTCCATCACCGCGTTCCAGCAGGCCACACGGCCCATGCGGTCCTGGAACGACCCGCCGTCGCGCACCGCGCCGGCCTTCTCCATCACCTTGCCTTCGGGACTGAGGATGTCGGTCTTGGCCGGCTGGCCCTCCATCCAGAAGGCCCACTCGTCCGGCGACATGTGCTCCTTCGCGGTGTCGAGCACGGCGGAGTAATAGCCCTGGCGGTTCAGATAGGCGCCGACCCAGCCCGACAGGTACCAGTTGATGTACTCGTAGGCCGCCTCAAGCTCCAGCCCGCTCAGATGCTTGGCGATGCCGAGGCCGCCGCCCCAGGCGCGGTAGCCTTCCTTCAGCGGCTGGTAGACGCACTGGATGCCCTTGGCGCGCACGGCGGCCACGGCCGGCGACCACATCGACTGGATGATGACCTCGCCCGACGACATCAGGTTGACGCTCTCGTCGAAGGTCTTCCAGAAGGCGCGGAACTGGCCGGCCTTCTTGGCGTCGGTCATGATCTTGAGGGTCTTGTCGATCTCCTCCTTGGTCATGTTGCCCTTGTCGCCGTACTTCACCTCGCCCATCGCCTCGCAGACCATGGCGGCGTCCATGATGCCGATGGAGGGGATGTTCAGGATCGACGCCTTGCCCTTGAAGGCCGGGTCGAGCAGGTCCTTCCAGCTGCTGATCGGGCGGCCGACCAGATCGGGTCGGATGCCCAGCGTGTCGGCGTTGTAGATGGTCGGGATCAGCGTCATCCACTGGGTGGCGGACTTGGCGAACTTGATGCTGTCCTTGCCCTCCACGAAGCCGACGGTGTGCGGGGCGGTGCCCTGGGCGACAGCGCTCTCCGGGGTCAGCTTGCCGTTGACGAAGATCGGGACGATCTTGTCGAAGTTCTTGATCTTGGAGACGTCCATCGGCTGCATCACGCCGGCCGGGAAGACCTTCTTGCAGATCCAGTATTCGATGTCGGCGATGTCGTAGGACTTCGGCTGGGTCACCGCGCGCTGGGCCACCGCGTCGCTGTCGAGCGCGGTCATCTGCAGCGTGAAGCCGAGATCCTCCTTCACCTTGTCGGCGACGGCGTTCAGGTTCGACACGCCGGTGCCGAACTGGCGCAGCGTGACGTTCTTGATGTTTTGCGCCCAGATGGTGGGGAAGCCGGTGATCGCCCCCGACCCGATGGCGACACCCGCGGCGGCGGCGGTGCCCTTCAGCAGCGTGCGGCGGCTGACGCCCGTGGTGGTCCCGGCGGAAAGGGGCGAGCCGGTGCGCGTCTCGGTCATGCTCTGTGCCTCCAATATGGTCGGTCGGTTCTTGGGGATTCGGTTTTGGGGGATTGGTCGGGAAATCAGGCAACCAGGGGATGGACGTCACGCGCCTTCCAGCCCGCGGTCACGCGGTCGCCGATGGCGAGCGGGGCGTCGTAGAAACGGGATTCATCCAGCACCACGGCGAAGTCCTCGGCACCCGGCACGTCGAGCGTCAGGTGGACCGACGCGCCGTGATACTCCAGCGCGCGGACGGTGCCTTCCAGGTGGTGGTCGGTTCCCTCGGGACGGCCGAGCAGGATGCGGTCGGCCCGCACGGCCCGGCGGCCGGCGGCGTCCTCCACCACGTTGTGGCCGCCGATGAAGCGGGCGACGAAGGCGGTGCGCGGCTGGTTGAAGACCTCGCGCGGCGGGCCGGCCTGCTCGATCCGCCCCTGGTTCATCACCACCACGAGGTCGGCCAGCGCCATCGCCTCGGTCTGGCTGTGGGTGACGTGGACGAAGGTGATGCCAAGCTCCGTGTGCAGGCGCTTCAGCTCCTCGCGCATGCGGATGCGCAGAAAGGGATCGAGCGCCGACAGCGGCTCGTCGAGCAGCAGCACGCCCGGCCGGGTGATCAGCGCGCGGGCGAGCGCCACACGCTGCTGCTGGCCGCCGGAGAGCTGGGCGGGCAGCCGCTCCGCGTACTGGGACATGTGGACGAGGTCCAGCATCTCCCGCGCGCGGCGGCGCCGCTCCTCCTTCGCCACGCCCTTCATCTTAAGGCTGAAGGCGACGTTGTCGGTGCAGTCCAGATGCGGGAACAGGGCGTAGCTCTGGAACATCATGGCGGTGCCGCGGCGGGCCGGCGGCTCCCCGTTCATCACCGTGTCGCCGATCAGCAGGTCGCCGTCGGAGATGTCCTCATGCCCGGCGATCATGCGCAGCGTGGAGGTCTTGCCGCAGCCGCTGGGGCCGAGCAGGCAGCAATAGGCCCCGGCGGCGATGCGCAGGTCGATGCCGTCCACGGCGACGGTGGAGCCGTAGAACTTGCGCAGCTTCACCAGCTCGACGGTTGATCCGGCGGCGGTTGATCCGGCTGCGGTCGCTCTGGCGGTCATGACCTTCTCCGATTTTGTGCACAATCCGTGGCGCCCGGTGTGGCTGTCGGAGATGTCCGCAAGTTCCATGCCAGCGTGTGAATGGCGGATTTCCGCGGCTTTCCGGCGGCAAAAATCAGCGATTGGTCAGGATTTCAGCGCTGTGGCGCGAAATTGTGCATGGGTGGGCTGTGCCCGATGCATGGGCAGAGCGCGAGGGCCGCGTTTGTCTGCTGGTCCGTTTTGTGCACAATCTGCGGCAGAGGTTTGAACAGCAGCCATGCCATCATGAAAACTGTCCTGAGCGCCCCCCGCCGCGCCGTCCGCGGGCGGGGGGAGGGGGCGGAGGCCCGCATCGTCCGCAGCATCGGCGAAGCCATCGCCGACCGCCGGCTGCCGCCCGGCACCAAGCTGGCCGAGGAGAGCCTGGCCGAGGTGTTCGGGGTCAGCCGCGAGCGGGTGCGCAAGGTGCTGCTCCTGCTGGCGCAACGGCGCGTGGTGACGCTGATCCCCAACCGCGGCGCCTTCGTCGCCAAGCCCACCGCGCGGGAGGCGCGCGAAGTGTTCGAGGCCCGCCGGGTGATCGAGCGCGCCGTGGTGGAGGCGCTGGAGCGCACCCCCCGCCCGCTGCCGGACGAGATGTCGGCGAAGCTGCGCGCCCATCTGGCGCGGGAGGAGGAGGCCGACCGCGCCGGCGACCGCATGGCGCTGATCCGCCTGTCGGGTCAGTTCCACCAACTGTTGGCCGACTTCGCCGGAAACGCGACTTTGGCCGGCATCCTGGCCGACCTGATCGACCGCTCCAGCCTCGCCATCGCGGCGTTCGAGCGGCGGTCCTCCCACTCCTGCTCCGCCAACGAACACCGGCGGTTCGTCGAGGCGCTGGAGGCCGGCCCGCCGGGCGCGGCGATGCAACTGATGATGGAGCATCTCGACGAGGTGGAGCGGCAGCTCGACCTCGACGCGCGGCCGGACGGCGCGGTCGATCTGAAATCCATTTTCGCGGATCGGACGTAAGACCCTGTCCGAACGGTCGGAGGATAGCCCGGCCCTATCGACCGCATAGGGACAAAGGGCTGCTTCCGATGGGTTCGGCCCGCTATTATGCTGCCCGCCGCGACATCGAGGTGACCGACATCATGCAGCCTATTTCCAAGCCCGCCGACCATCCGCCGGTTCCCGCGCGCCGCGTCGGTGTGCTTCTGATGAACCTCGGGACGCCGGAGGCGACCGACTACTGGTCGATGCGCCGCTATCTGAAGGAGTTCCTGTCGGACCCCCGCGTGATCGAGGTGCCGAAGGCGGTGTGGTGGCCGGTGCTGAACGGCATCATCCTGACCGTGCGTCCGGGCAAGAGCGGCCATGCCTACAAAAGCATCTGGAACGAGGAGCGCAACGAAAGCCCGCTGAAGACCGTCACCCGCGCCCAGGCGGAGGGCGTCGCGGCGGCGCTGGCGGCGCGGCACGGCGAAGCGGTGGTGGTCGATTGGGCGATGCGCTACGGCCAGCCGGCGGTCGGCCCGGCGATCCAGCGGCTGAAGGACCAGGGCTGCGACCGCATCCTGCTGTTCCCGCTCTACCCGCAATATTCGGCGACCACGACGGCCACGGCCAACGATCAGGCCTTCCGCCAGTTGATGACCATGCGCTGGCAGCCGGCGGTGCGCACCGTCCCCGCCTATCACGACGAGCCGGGCTACATCGAGGCGCTGGCCCGCTCGGTGGTGCGGCACATCGCGGCGCTGGACCACACGCCGGACGTCCTGCTGGCCAGTTTCCACGGCCTGCCGAAGGTCTATCTCGACCGCGGCGACCCCTACCACTGCTTCTGCGTGAAGACCGCGCGCCTGCTGGCCGAGCGGCTGGGCTGGGAGCCGGGGCGCGTGCAGTACAGCTTCCAGTCGCGCTTCGGCAAGGCGGAGTGGCTGAAGCCCTACACCGACAAAACGGTCGAGGAGCTGGCCCGCGCCGGCAAGACCAAGATCGCGGTGATCGCGCCGGGCTTCTCCGCCGACTGCGTGGAGACGCTGGAGGAGATCCAGTTCCAGGTGAAGGACGCCTTCATGGCGGCCGGCGGGGAGCGTTTCACCTACATTCCTTGCCTGAACGACCATCCCGACCATGTCATCTTCCTGGCCGATCTGGTCGAGCGCGAGCTGGGCGGCTGGGTGGACGGCGCCGGCGCGCGGGCGGCCCGAGACGCGGAGGACCACGTCACGGCGTGACCGTCTTCCGGCCACGGGGCAGGCCGGACCGCACAGGCGGAAAGGGTGGGTTGCCGCGGCGGCCCGGCTTCCCCATGCTGGCGGACGGATGGATTGAACGATGGTTGGGAGGATGCGGGGGATGCGGCGTGTGGTTCGGGCGGTGGCTGCCCTGGCGTTGGGAGCGCTGCTGACGGCGGGGAGTGCTGCGGCGGCGGACAAGGTCCGTGTCGGATCGAAGCTGGACGCCGAAAGCGGTCTGCTCGGCACGATGATCCTGCAGGTGCTGGAGGCCAACGGCATCCCGGTGGAGAACAAGATCCAGCTCGGCCCCACCCGGATCGTGCGCAGCGCCCTGCTGGCAGGCGAGATCGACGTCTATCCGGAATACACCGGCAACGGCGCGTTCTTCTTCAACCTCGAGAACGATCCGGCCTGGAAGAACGCCGCCGCCGGCTACGAGACGATTAAGCAGCTCGACCGCGACAAACACAACATCGTCTGGCTGACCCCGGCGCCCGCCAACAACACCTGGGCCATCGCGCTGCGCCGCGACGTGGCGGCGCCCAACAACCTCGCCACCATGGAGGATTTCGCCCGCTGGGTCGGTGCGGGCGGCGCGGCGAAGCTCGCCGCCTCGGCGGAGTTCGTGGAGAGCCCGGCGGCGCTGCCCTCCTTCCAGAAATCCTACGGCTTCACGCTGAAACCGGAACAGGTTCTTGTGCTGGCCGGCGGCGACACGGCGGCGACCATTCGCGCGGCGGCGGAGGGCACGTCCGGCGTGAACACCGCCATGGTCTACGGCACGGACGGCGCCATCGCCGCGCTGGACCTCGTGGTCATGAAGGACACCAAGAACGCGCAGATGGTCTATGCCCCGGCCCCGACCATCCGCGACGGCGTGCTTGACGCCCATCCGAAGATCCGCGACCTGCTGGACCCGGTCTTCAAGTCCCTGGACACCGAGACCCTGCGCGGGCTGAACGCCAAGATTTCCGTGGAGGGGCAGGACCCGCGGGCGGTCGCCACGACCTACCTGAAATCCAAGGGATTTCTGAACTGACGGTCTGAACCGACGGGATGACCCGCGTCCGTCCGATCCACAACCGCGTTGCCCTTCTGCTCGCCGTCATGACCGTGGCCGCGGCGCTGGCCCTGCCGTTCCTCGCCTTCGCGCCGAACCGTCTGCTGTCGGGAAAGGCCATCGCGCTGGGCGCGGTGGCGGGTGCGGGGTGGAGCGGGGCGGCGCTGCTGCCGGTCGCCCTGCTGCTGGCCGTGCCCTTCCTGCGGCCGGGCCGGGCGGTGAATGGCCTGTATGTCG
>NZ_WHOR01000317.1:0-6061 GCF_013340925.1 Azospirillum formosense | reverse complement strand
CATCCAGCACCTCGCCGGCATGAAGGACAGCAAGGTCATCGTCGCGATCAACAAGGACGAGGAGGCGCCGATCTTCCAGGTCGCCGACTACGGCCTCGTCGCCGACCTGTTCAAGGCGGTGCCGGAGCTGACGGCCGCGCTGGACAAGGCGTAATCGGCCAGTCCTCTTCCGAAGACCAGCGGGCCAAAGACAAGCGGGAAAGCTCATATGTCCACGATCAAGAAGATTGGCATCATCGGTGCCGGCCAGATGGGCAGCGGCATCGCCCACGTCTGCGCGCAGGCGGGGTACGAGGTCGTCATCTCCGACATCGGCGCGGAGATTCTGCAGAAGTCGGTGGCCGCCATCTCCAAGAACATGGACCGTCAGGTTCAGAAGGGGAAGCTGACGGAGGCCGACAAGACGGCGGCGATCGCCCGCATCTCCACCGGCACCGACCTGTCCGTGTTCCATGACGCCGATCTGGTGGTCGAGGCCGCGACGGAGAACGAAGCGCTCAAGCGCGAGATCTTCAAGAAGCTGGTCCCGAACCTGAAGCCCGAGGCGCTGATCGCGACGAACACCTCGTCGATCTCGATCACCCGCCTCGCCGCCTCGACGGACCGCCCGTCCAAGTTCATGGGCATGCATTTCATGAACCCGGTGCCGGTGATGCAGCTCGTCGAGCTGATCCGCGGCATCGCGACGGACGAGGCGACCTTCAACGCGATTGCCGAGCTGACGGCGAACATCGGCAAGACCGCGGCGGTGGCCGAGGACTTCCCGGCCTTCATCGTCAACCGCATCCTGCTGCCGATGATCAACGAGGCGGTCTACACCCTCTATGAGGGGGTGGGCGGCGTCCAGGCCATCGACACGGCGCTGAAGCTGGGCGCCAACCACCCGATGGGCCCGCTGGAGCTGGCGGACTTCATCGGTCTGGACACCTGTCTGGCGGTCATGCAGGTCCTCTACGAGGGTCTGGCCGACAGCAAGTACCGCCCCTGCCCGCTGCTGGTGAAGTATGTCGAGGCCGGCTGGGTCGGCCGCAAGGTCGGCCGCGGTTTCTACGACTACTCCAAGAACCCGCCGGTCCCGACCCGCTGACGTTGCGGGTAAGGACGGAGGCTTAAGCGAAGCCCGCTCCGGGAAACCGGGGCGGGCTTCCTGCGTTTGCGGAACCGCTGCGCTTGCGCTCTGTTCGTCCCGCAGGGGATCGGGGCGAACAGCGGAAAGGACGGGGGCAATGCGGCGCGGCTTCCTGACGGCGATGCTTGTGGTCTTCCTGTCCGGCCCGGTCCTGGCGCAGGCGCCGGGCCCCGCCCCGACACCTCCCCCCATCCTGTCCCGGCAGGAGCGCAACTTCATCGCCGAGGCTCTGGCCGACGGCATGGCCGAGCAGGCGCTCGGCAAGCTGGCCCAGGACCGCGCGGAAACCGAACCGGTCCGCCGCTTCGCCCGTCGCATGGCCGACGACCACGGGTTGAAGACCGACCGCTTGGCCGGCATGGCGCTGCGCCACGGCATCCCCATCCCGCGCGAACTGGGCCTGTCCGCCCGCGCCCACATGTCCAGCCTGCGCGATACGCCGGAGGAGGCCTTCGACCGTCGCTACATGGCTGCGGAGGAGGAAACCCACGCCCGCGCCATCAAGCTGTACGAGGCGCAGGCCGAGCGCGGCGGCGAAACCGGCGACTTCGCCCGCGACGCCCTGCCCATGCTGCACAGCCATTTCGAGGAGGCGCGGGGCATCATGGCCGAGCTGGCGCGCGGCCCGGCTCCTCCACAGACCCAGGCGCCGCCGGCCACATCCGGATCGTCGGAGTGATAAAATCTGCTCCCTCCTCTGGGGAGAAGGAGCTTGGGACGCATCACCCGCCCGTCTTCACCACGCCGCCGCGGCTGTCGCGGTTCGGGCCGCCGCCATGGCCCATGTGCTTGCGCAGGAAGGCGATGACCTCCGGCGAATCCCATTCCACCGCGCCTTCGATGCGGCCGAGCTCGCGGCCCTCCTGGTCGACCAGCAGGGTCGTCGGCAGACCGCGCAGCTTCAGCGTCTGCATGGAGGCGCTCGACGGGTCGAGGTAGAGGGCAAGGTTTTTCACGCCGGTCCGCTGGTAGAAGGGCTGCACCTGATCCTTGCCGCCGCGATCCACCGACAGCGCCACCACCTGGAAGCCCGGCCCGCCCAGCTGCGCCTGGAGGCGGTCGAGCGCCGGCATCTCCTTCACGCAGGGCGCGCACCATGTGGCCCACAGGTTCAGCAGGACCAGACGGTCCTTGAACTCCGACAGGTCCACGCGGCGCCCCTCGCCGTCCAGGAAGGGAAGCTCCGGCACCGGCGTCAGCGGCTCCATGTAGCGGAACTTGTCGAGACCCACCGCCGTCACCCCCGGAGAGGGCTGGTCCAGCGTCAGCACGGCGGGCGGCGGCGGGGCCGACGGTCCGGCCAGCGCCATCCACAGCCCGGCACCGCCCAGCGTCACACAAAAGATTGCGGTGGCCGCCAAAGTCCGCATACTCACGCTTCCCGTCCTCCCATCCGTATTGTGTCCGCCATGAGCGCCGAACAGCCCAAGCCGAACTCACAAGACCGCAACTCCGCCCCGGCTGCCAGCCAGATGTGGGGCGGCCGCTTCGCCCGCGGTCCCGCCGCCATCATGGAGAAGATCAACGCCTCCATCGGCTTCGACAAGCGGCTGGCCGACCAGGACATCGCCGGGTCGAAGGCCCACGCCGCCATGCTGGCGCGCCAGGGCATCATAACCCAGGCCGACGCCGATGCCATCCGCGATGGGCTGGACCGGGTCAAGGAAGAGATCGACTCCGGAGCCTTCACCTTCAAGGTGGAACTGGAGGACATCCACATGAACGTGGAGGCCCGGCTGGCCGAGCTGATCGGCGAGCCGGCCAAGCGCCTGCACACCGGACGGTCGCGCAACGACCAGGTGGCGACCGACTTCAAGCTGTGGGTGCGCGACGCGCTCGACCGCGCCGACCAGGGGCTGAAGGCGCTCCAGGCCGCCCTCATCGATCTGGCGGAGAAGCACACCGACACGGTGATGCCCGGCTTCACCCACCTCCAGGCCGCCCAGCCGGTCAGCTTCGGCCATCATCTGCTGGCCTATGTGGAAATGTTCGGGCGCGACCGCGGACGCCTGCGCGACGCCCGCGCCCGGCTGAACGAGTGCCCGCTCGGCTCCGCCGCGCTGGCCGGCACGCCCTACCCCATCGACCGTTTCATGACGGCGGAAGCGCTGGGCTTCGACCGGCCCACCGCCAACTCGCTGGACGCCGTGTCCGACCGCGACTTCGCGCTGGAGTATCTGGCCGCCGCCAGCATCTGCGGCATGCACCTCTCGCGCTTCGCGGAGGAGATCGTGCTGTGGTGCTCGGCCCAGTTCCGCTTCATCAAGCTGTCGGACGCCTTCACCACCGGCTCCTCGATCATGCCGCAGAAGAAGAACCCGGACGCGGCGGAGCTGGTGCGTGCCAAGGCCGGGCGGGTCATCGGCAGCCTGAACAGCCTGCTGGTCGCCATGAAGGGCCTGCCGCTGGCCTATTCCAAGGACATGCAGGAGGACAAGGAGCCGGTCTTCGAGGCCGACGACACGCTGGCGCTGTGCATCGCCGCCATGGAAGGCATGGTGCGCGACATGCAGCCGAACGTGCCGGCGCTGCGCGAGGCGACCGACCGCGGCTTCCTCAACGCCACCGACCTCGCCGACTGGCTGGTGCGGGAGCTGAACATCCCCTTCCGCGAGGCGCACCACATCACCGGGCGCGCCGTGAAGGCGGCGGAGGACAAGCGCGTCGGCCTGACCGCCCTGACGCTGGAGGAGCTGCAGGCCATCGAGCCGCGCATCACCGAATCCGTCTTCCCGGCGCTGAGCATCGAGGCGTCGCTGGACAGCCGGCGCAGCTTCGGCGGCGCCTCCCCCGTCCGCGTGCGCGAGGCCGTCGCGGCGGCGCGGGAGCGCTTCCTGTGAGGCGCCCGCTGCTGATCCTGGCGACCGCCGCCGTCGCGTTGACGCTGGCCGGCTGCGGCAAGAAGCCGAGCTTCGTCGATCCCCCGCAGGGCAAGGAAGCCGACAAGTTCCCCGGCACCTACCCGAACCCGAAGACCGATCCCAAGCCCGGTCAGCCGTCCTCCGGAGCCCGCTTCCCATGAGCGCCTTCGCCTACCGCAACGGCGTGATGCACGCCGAATCCGTGCCGCTGTCCACCATCGCGGCGGAGGTCGGCACGCCCTTCTACTGCTACTCCACGGCGGCGCTGGAGGCGCATTACAGCGCCTACGCCGGGGCCTTCGCGGGGCAGGACGCCGACGTCTGCTACGCGGTGAAGGCCAATTCCAACCTCGCCGTCATCCGCGCCTTCGCCCGGCTGGGCGCCGGCGCCGACGTGGTGTCGGGCGGCGAGATGCAGCGCGCGCTGGCCGGCGGCATCCCGGCCGGCAAGATCATCTTCTCCGGCGTCGGCAAGACGCGCGAGGAGATGCGCGCCGCTCTGGAGGCCGGAATCCACCAGATCAACGTGGAATCCATCCCGGAGGTGGAGGCCCTGTCGGAGGTCGCGGTCAGCCTGGGCGTCACCGCGCCCATCGCCTTCCGCGTGAATCCCGACGTGGACGCCAAGACCCACGCCAAGATCGCGACGGGCAAGAAGGAGAACAAGTTCGGCGTCGACTACGACCACGCGCGGGAGGTCTACGCCCAGGCCGCCAAGCTGCCGGGCATCAAGCCGGTGGCCATCGCCGTGCACATCGGGTCGCAGCTCACCGACCTCGCCCCCTTCCGCGCCGCCTACGAGCGGGTGGCGGCGCTGCTCCACGTCCTGCGCGAGGACGGGCACGACATCACCCGCCTCGACCTCGGCGGCGGGCTGGGCATCGTCTACAAGCACGAGGCGCCGCCGGACATCGCCGACTACGCCGCCATGGTGAAGTCGATCACCGGCAACCTGGGCTGCCGCATCTCGCTGGAGCCGGGCCGCTCGCTGGTCGGCAACGCCGGCATTCTGGTGTCGCGGGTGATCTACCTGAAGCAGGGGCTGCACCGCCGCTTCGTCATCATCGACGCGGCGATGAACGACCTGATCCGCCCCACCCTCTACGAGGCCTATCACGGCATCGTCCCGGTGACCGAGCCCGCCAGGGGCGCCGCCACCGAGCCCTACGACGTCGTCGGTCCGGTCTGCGAGAGCGGCGATACCTTCGCCCTCCAGCGCGCCCTGCCGGCGATGGCGCCGGACGAACTGGTGGCGATCCTGTCGGCGGGGGCCTACGGCGCGGTCATGTCCTCCACCTACAACACCCGCCCGCTGATCCCGGAGGTGCTGGTGAACGGCGACCGGTTCTCCGTCATCCGGCCGCGCGTGTCGGTGGAGGAGCTGCTGGCGCTGGACCGCGTGCCGGATTGGTTGAAGGACTGATCCGTGATGGTGGCCGGCCCGCAATAACCGCTGCACAGATTCACCCATAAGGCGTATGATTCCCCGTTCGAGAAACGGGCGGGGATCATCATGGAGTGGGACGCGGCCTATGCCATCGGCCAGAGCGCTGTGGACGGAGACCACCAGCGCCTGTTTCAACTGTTCAACCAGTTCAGCGCGGCCATCGCCGCCGGCGAAACCCGGGAATCCGCGAACCGCTTCCTGCGAGAACTGGCCGACTACTCGGCCTATCATTTCCGCCGCGAGGAAGGGTTGATGCGCGCGATCGGGTATCCCGATTACGCCAAGCACAAGATGATGCACGACACCTTTGCCGACTTCGTCCGCCGGCAATCCGATTCCGACGCGCGCGATCTGGAGGAGGTCCAGTTTCTCCAGAGCTATGTCGAGATGTGGCTCTGCGGCCATATTCTGGTCATGGACAAGTGGTTTGGTGAATGGCTCGATGGCCGGGCCGGGAAATCCGGCGCGGCGGAGCCTATATCCTGACGGGTTCCCGGCTGCCGACTCTCCCCCCAGGCCGGGACCAGGACTGCGGCAACCGGCTGGACGGGAGTGCGGGATGAGCGACAGCAACGACGGGTTCCGGTTCCCCCTGCGCAAGGAGGCGCCCCCCGCCCCTGTTCC
>NZ_WHOR01000316.1:0-6093 GCF_013340925.1 Azospirillum formosense | reverse complement strand
TCCCTCCGGTCCTTCGCGCTGGCCGCCGCCGCCTTCTCCGCGGGCTGGTCGCTGATGATGATGGAAATCCTCGGCGGACGGCTGATGGCGCCGCATTTCGGCTATTCGGTCTATCAATGGGGCGCCGTCATCGGCGTGGTGATGACCTTCATGGCCGCCGGCTATTGGACCGGCGGGCAGCTCGGCGACGGGCCGAAGGCGGTGCCGGCGCTGCGCGCCGCCCTTATGGCCGGGATCGCCGCGGCGGCGCTGACGCCCTGGCTGGGAAAGCCGATGCTGGCCGATGCCGCGGGCCGCTTCAACGCGGTGGAGGGGTCGGTCGTCGGGGCGGCGCTGATCCTCGGGCTGCCGTCCTTCGCGCTGGCCATGGTGTCGCCGATCTGCGCGGGCTTGAGCAGCCTGACCGGCGCGGCGGCGGCGGGGCGGATCTACGCGGTCGGCACGCTGGGCAGCATCGGCGGCACCTTCTTCGCCTCCTTCTACGCGATCCCCGAGGTCGGAGTGTCGGCGGGCTACGCCCTGGCGGCGGTGCTGCCGGCGCTCGCCTGCCTGTTCGTTCCGGGTGGGAAACGGGTGGCCGCCGCCGCGGCTCTGGCGGTTCCCCTGGCCTGGGCCGCCGGCCATGGCGAGGGGCAGGGCTTCGCCCTCTACCGCGAGACGCCGCACAACACGATCATGGTGCAGGAGGACGCCGAGCAGATCCGCCTGCATCTGAACGTGGCCTGGGCCACCCAGTCGCGGCTGCGCAAGGACGGCGGCCCGACCGGCCTCTACTACGACCTGTTCGCCGCCGCCCCGGCCCTGGGAAACGGCACGCGCGTCCTGGTGCTGGGGTTGGCCGGCGGGGCCGCGGCCAAGGAAATCCTCGACAGCTGGCCCGGCGCCGACATCCTGGGGGTGGAGCTGGACCCCGCGGTGGTCGAGGTGGCGCGCGAGAGGTTCGGCCTGCGGCCCGAGGTGCGCGTCGCCGTGGAGGACGCCCGCCGCCATGTCGAGCGGTCGCCGGAGCAGCACGACGTGGTGATCGTCGACCTCTATTCGACCGCCCTGATTCCCTTCTTCACCGCGACCAAAGAGTTCTTCACGGCGGTGGAGCGGCGGGTGGCGCCGGGCGGCGTGCTGGTCATGAACGTCGCCTCCCCCATGGACCGCGACGCCCTGGTCGGGCCGCTGGCGGCGACGCAGGGGGCGGTCTTCCCGTCGGTGTACGTTGCCGACGCCGGGCGCGGGAATTACCTGCTGATCGCCACGAAGGAGGCGCGTACACTCGAGGAGCTGAGCGTACGCCTGCGCGCCGCTCCGGCGGGTGCGGCGTACGCGGCCTCGCGCATCCTGGAGACGCTGGCCCCCGCCGAACTGGCCGGGCATCCGGTGCTGACCGACGACCGCTCCGACATCGACCAGCGCAGTCTCACCGCGCTTTACGGCCGCTGATGCTTTAAGTGATGGCGTCCAGCGCGTCGATGCCGATGCCGCCCGGCACGATGGTCAGCGGAATGCGCATCTTGGCGAGGCCGCGGTTGGTGAAGTAGGAGATCAGCGGCCCCGGTCCTTCCGGATCGACACCGGCGGCCAGTACGAGGATGGAGATGCTCGGCTCCTCGTCGATCAGGGCCAGCACTTCGTCGCGGCGGTTGCCCTCGCGCACGTACAGGGCCGGCAGGGTGCCGGTCAGCCGGTTCACGTCGCGGGCCAACTTCTGCAGCTTCTGCTCCGCCTCCGCGCGCTGCTCCTCGCGCATCAGGTTTTCCAGGGCCAGCCACTGCTGCACCTCGCCCGGCTCGATGACGTAGAGCAGCGCCACCTTGCCCCCCGACTTGCGGGCGCGCAGACAGGCGTAGCGCAGGGCGAGCTGAAGCTCCGGGCTCTCGTCCACCACGACCAGGAAGATGCGGACCGGCGGCTTGGCCGTGGCTTCCGGTTCGGGAGCGGCCGGGCCAGTCACTGTGGAAGCGGTCGCAATCGGATCGGTCGCAATCGGATCGGACATGGGTCACACCCTCCGGAAGATGGCGCCGGCCAGCCAGCCGGCGGCGATGGCGCCAATCACCGCGGCAACACCGTAAATCATCGGCTGGTTGCGCGCAAAGTCGTAGATTTCCGCGCTGAAGCCGACCTTGGACACCACCAGCGGCGTGGTCTGGGCGCTGACCACCTCGCCGTCGCGGATCAGCAGCGCTTCCACATTGTACAGCCCCGTCGGCACGTTGGCCGGGAAATAGATGTTGGTCCGGAACAGACGCTCGCCCAGGAAGGCCACCTGCCCCAGCGTGATGCCGTAGAGCCCGGCCCGCTGCTTGTTGCGGATCAGGGCGGAGCGGAACAGGGCGAGCTGGTCCGGGGCCAGCTGCTCGCGCGGGCCGAGCTGGAGGTTCGGCAGGCCGATCTGGTGGCGCTCCAGCACCGGGCGGCCGACGAACTGGTCCAGCGGGCGGTTCGTCGCGACCATGTAGTAGCCGGGCACCTGCTCGAACCGCACGCTGCGCGCGTTGATCCAGATGCCGGCGATCCGCTCCTTGCGGCGCACCGTGACCGGGGTGCGCGGGCCGGTCACCACGATGGCGACGTCGCCCGCCCCGTCGGTGGTGCCGAACAGCACGACCTCCGTCCCGGTGAAGCCGGTGGTGATGGCGATCAGGTGGCTCGACAGGTCGGCGACGAGCTGCTGCGCCCAGACCGTGGCGGCCAGGAACACCCCCGCCAGAAGCCCCACCAGCCCGCCGGCGATCCGGACGGACCACAGCCGCCCGGCGCCCTTGCGGACAGCGCTCACGACATCCTCGTCGAGATGGTGAAGACGTCGTTGGGCTCCACCACCAGATCGAAGGCGAGCTTCAGCGCCACCGCGACGACCAGCGAGGCCAGAAGAAGGCGCGCCTGCTCGCCGCGCAGCCGGCCGCCGGCCTTGGTGCCGAACTGCGCGCCGACCACCCCGCCGATCAGCAGCAGCAGCGCCAGCATCACGTCCACCGTCTGGTTGGTCGCCGCCTGGAGCAGCGTCGCCATCGCCGTGGTGAAGATGATCTGGAACAGCGAGGTGCCGGCCACGAGACCGGTCGGCATGTTCAGCAGATAGATCATCGCCGGCACCAGCATGAAGCCGCCGCCGATGCCCATGATCGCCACCAGCATGCCGCCGACCGCCCCGATCCCGGCCGGCAGCAGGGCGGAGATGTAGAGCTTGGAGCGCTGGAACCGCATCTTCAGCGGCAGGCCGTGCAGCCACATGTGGCGGTGCAGCTTGCCCCGCTTGGCGGTGGGGGCGCGGCGGCGGATCAGCGCGCGGCTGGCCTCCACCATCATCATCGTGCCGATGGTGCCGAGGAAGAAGACGTAGGACAGCGTGATCGCCGCGTCGATCTGGCCGATCCGCTGCAAAATGGAGAAGATCCAGACGCCGACCACCGTGCCGACCATGCCGCCCAGCAGCATGACGACGCCGAGCTTGACGTCCACGTTGCCGCGGCGCCAGTGGGCGAGCACGCCCGAGACGCTGGCGGCGACGAGCTGGTTGGCCTGGGTGCCCACCGCGATGGCGGGCGGAACGCCGATGAAGATCAGCAGCGGCGTCATCAGGAAGCCGCCGCCCACCCCGAACATCCCGGACAGGAAGCCGACGAGCCCCCCCATGCCGAGCACGAGCAGGGCGTTGACCGACATCTCGGCGATCGGCAGATAGACTTGCATGGGGACGGAGCCGGCGGACGGGAAGGTCCGCCAGCTTATACCCTACAGGCGCTGCTCCGGCAATTAGGCCGGAACGCCCGCGTCTTTAAGCAGATCGGCCAGCACGACGTCCGGGCGGGCGCCGACATGGCTGATGATCTCCGCCGCGGCCAGTGCGCCGATGCGGCCGCAGACCGCCGGGGCCATGCCGCGGGTGAAGCCGTACAGGAAGCCCGCGGCGTAGAGGTCGCCGGCCCCGGTGGTGTCGACCACGCGGGCCACCGGGGATGCGGGAACCTCGACCACCTCGCCGCCGGAGACGATGACGGCGCCCTTCTCGCTGCGCGTCAGGGCGGCGGTCTTGCCGAGGCGCTTCACCGCCTCCAGCGCGTCCTCGAAGCGGTCGGTCTTGTAGAGGGCGGTGATCTCATGCTCGTTGGCGAACAGGATGTCGACATAGCCCTCGACGAGGTCCAGGAACTCCGCGTGGTGGCGGTGGACGCAGAAGCTGTCGGACAGCGAGAGCGACACCTTGCGTCCGGCGCCGTGGGCGGTGGACGCCGCCTTGCGGAAGGCTTCCTTGGCGCGGGGCGGGTCCCACAGATAGCCTTCCAGGTAGGTGACCTGCGAGTTGGCGATCAGCGCCTCGTCGATGTCCTCCGGCCCCAGCTCCACGCAGGCGCCGAGGAAGGTGTTCATGGAGCGCTGGGCGTCCGGCGTCACCAGGATCAGGCAGCGCGCCGTCGGGGCGCCGCCGTGGCCGGCCGCCGTCTCGAAATGCACGCCGGCGGCGCGGATGTCGTGGCGGAAGACCTGGCCGAGCTGGTCGCCGTGGACCTTGCCGATGTAGGCCCCCCGGCCGCCCAGCGAGGCGATGCCCGCCATGGTGTTGCCGGCGGAGCCGCCCGACACCTCGATACCCGGACCCATGCGGCCGTACAGCTCCTCGGCGCGGGCGGCGTCGATCAGCGTCATCGCCCCCTTCTCGATGCCGTTGGCCGTGAGAAAGGCGTCGTCGGCATGGGCGATCACGTCGACGATGGCGTTGCCGATGCCGGTGACGTCGAATTCGGCCGTGGCCATGGGCGCTCCTTGGAAATGCTGGGGAAATACGGTGTCGGAACCGTGGAAGGAAACCGGGCGCGAGTATAGCGGCCCGTCTCCACATCTCAAGCGCGGCGCAAGGCCCCCTGGAATGGAACGGCCCGCCGTCGTAGATAAGCGTCGCCCGACCGCAACGGCCCCATAGAGAGAGTCCGTATGATCCGCGCCCTGCTTCTCGCCATCGGACAGCTTTCCGACCCGGCGTCCCGCCGCGTCGTGTGGATCGGCGTGCTGTCCGCCATCACGGCCTTCGCCCTGCTGGCCGGGGCCGTGTGGTGGGCGCTGTTCCACACCGCACTGACCGGCTACGCCTGGGTGGACGGGGTGCTGGACGTGCTGGGCGGGCTGGCCGTGCTGCTGCTGGCCTGGGTGCTGTTCCCCGCAACGGTCGGCATGGTGTCCAGCTTCTTCCTGGACGAGGTGGTGCAGGCGGTGGAGCGGCGCCACTATCCCCAGTTGCCGCCGCCCCGCCAGACGGGCCTTGGGGAAGAACTGCTGACCGCGCTGCGCTTTTTCGCCATCGTGCTGCTGGTCAATCTGTTCGCCCTGCCCCTGTATCTGATGGTGCCGGGGTTGAACCTGCTGATCTTCTACACCGCGAACGGCTATCTTCTCGGCCGCGAATATTTCGAGATGGTGGCGATCCGGCGGATGGGACGGAAGGAGGCGGGGTTTCTGCGGCGCTCCAATCCGTTGAAACCATTTTTGGCTGGCGCGGTAATTGCCTTTCTTTCGACAATTCCTTTCGTCAACCTGCTGGTGCCGGTGATCGCGAGCGCCTTCATGGTCCACATCTACCATTCCATGACGGGGTCCATGACGGGCCTTTCCCGCCGGGAAGGGCTGTGACGGACCGCGGTGCGGCGCGGCCCCGACCGTGCACCAAAGCCCACTTGCGGCCGGCCGGATGACCGTGTTACCCCCGCGGGGTGGTCTTTTGGCTGCTGTCGGTCGGGCCCGGTCATGCGTCACCGACTCCGATGACCCGACCTCGACGACCTGCCAACCTTCACGACCTGACTGACCTGGGGATCAACGTTCATGCTGTTCGGACGAAAGAATCCGCCCGTCGGTGCGCCGAAGACCCAAAGCGCCGACCCGGCCGCACCGCAGGCGGGCGCCGCCCGAACCACCGCGGCGGGGTCGCCCCCCGCCCCCCCCTGCAACCCGTCCCCGGCCGAACCCCCGGCCCGCCCCCCCCCCGCCCCCCCCCCCCCCCCACCCCAGCCCAGTTACTCCACAGGAACCGCGAGGGAAAAGACACCCCCCCAACCACCCGGCGGACCCCCCCCATCCCGTTCTGGCATCCAAGCGGCGGACCCT
>NZ_WHOR01000315.1:0-6096 GCF_013340925.1 Azospirillum formosense | reverse complement strand
TGGGTGTGGTAGGATGCGTGCGTCAAACTCTACTCCCCTCGCTGGGGGGGGGGGGGGGGGGGGGGGGGGGGGCGCCCGAAGGGCGGAAACGCAGCCTCATTGCAGAGCTTTTCCGGCCTGCGGCCGCCCCCTCATCCTAACCTTCTCCCCAGAGGGGAGAAGGGATTCAGGAGAAAACAAGCATGCTCGACGTACGGTCTGTCGATCTCCATTACGGCGCGGCGCAGGCGCTGCGCGGCGTGTCGCTGACGGCGGAGGTGGGAAAGGTCACCTGCCTGCTGGGGCGCAACGGCGTCGGCAAGTCCTCGCTGCTGCGCGCCATCGTCGGGCTGAAGCCGGTGACCGGCGGGACCATCGCCTGGGACGGCGGCGACATCACGAAGCTCGCCCCGTCGGAACGGGCGCGGCGCGGCATCGCCTATGTCCCGCAGGGGCGCGAAATCTTCCCGCTGCTGACGGTGCGGGAAAACCTGCTGACCGGCTACGCGCCGCTGAAGCGCGCCGACCGCTCGATCCCCGACGAGGTGTTCGAGCTGTTCCCGGTGCTCAAGTCCATGCTCGACCGGCGCGGCGGCGACCTGTCGGGCGGGCAGCAGCAGCAGCTCGCCATCGGGCGGGCGCTGGTGACGCGGCCCCGCCTGCTGGTGCTGGACGAGCCGACCGAGGGCATCCAGCCCAGCATCATCAAGGACATCGGGCGGGCCATTTCCTACCTGCGCGACAAGGGCACGATGGCGATCCTGCTGGTCGAGCAGTATTTCGAGTTCGCCCGCGATCTGGCCGACGACTGGGCGGTGATGGAGCGCGGCGAGGTCATGCTGGCGGGCAGCCGCGACGGGCTGGAGGAGAGCGAGGTCCGGCGGTACCTGACCGTCTGACGCGCCTGCGTCCAGGGCATCCTCGCGAAGGCGGAGCCGCGGTTCCGCCATCCTGTGCTTCCCGTGGCGGGAACCGGGAACGCCGCCGTCGCGAGGATGGCACCCCTGCGCTTTGTGGAGCTTGGCGCGGAACCGCGATGCGCTACCATCGCTGCCATCATCCACACCGAAGGCAGTTCCGAATGTCGAGCGTCCTGTCAGCCGACCCCGTTCTCCAGCAGGTTGACCGCGGTTTCGAAGACTCCCTGGGCCGCCTCTGCGACCTGCTGCGCATTCCCAGCGTCAGCACCGATCCGGCCTACAAGGGCGACGTGCGCCGCGCCGCGGACTGGCTGGTGCGCGAGCTGAGCGGGCTGGGATTCGACGCCTCCGTGCGCGAGACGGCCGGCCATCCCGCGGTCGTCGCCCACCATCCGGGGCCGGGCGGCTCTGATGTGCCGCATATCCTCTATTATGGCCATTACGACGTGCAGCCGGCGGAACCGCTGGAGCTGTGGAACAGCCCGCCCTTTGAGCCGGCCATCGTCGAGGCCGAGCATGGCCGCCGCATCGTCGCCCGCGGCGCCGTGGACGACAAGGGTCAGGTGATGACCTTCATCGAGGCGTTTCGCGCCTGGCACGCCGTGCACGGCACCCTGCCGATCCGCGTGACCGTCCTGCTGGAGGGCGAGGAGGAGACCGGCAGCCCGAACCTGCTGCCCTTCCTGAAGGCCAATGCGGAGGAGCTGAAGGCCGACGTCTGCGTCATCACCGACACCAACGCCTGGAACATCGACACCCCGGCGATCACCACCCGGCTGCGCGGCCTGCTCTATGTCGAGGCGACGCTGCATGGGCCGAGCCACGACCTGCATTCCGGCATGTTCGGCGGCGCGGTGCTGAACCCGATCAACGCGCTGACCCGCATCCTCGGCCAGATCCACGACGAGGACGGCCGCGTCCGCTTCCCCGGCTTCTACGACGACGTGGCCGAGCCCACGGACGAGGAAAAGGCGATGTGGCGCGACCTCGGCTTCGACGAGGGGGCGTTCCTGGCCGGTGTCGGGCTGAAGAGCCCGGCGGGCGAGGCCGGGCGCAGCGCGCTGGAGCGGCTGTGGTCGCGCCCGACCTGCGACATCAACGGCATCTGGGGCGGCTACACCGGCGAAGGGTCCAAGACGGTCATCGCGTCCAAGGCGTCGGCCAAGCTGTCCTGCCGCCTCGTGCCGGCCCAGGACCCGGAGAAGATCCTGGCCGGCATCCGCAGCTTCCTGGAGGAGCGGACCCCGGCGGACGGACGCTGGGAGTTCAAGGTGTTCGGTCGCTCGCCGGGTGTCCAGGTGCCGACCGACAGCCCCTATCTGCGCGCCGCCATGGCGGGGCTGGGCGACGTCTTCGCCAACAAGCCGGCACTGGTCGGCAGCGGTGGCTCGATCCCGGTCGGCGGCTACATCCGGCAGGCGCTGGGCTTCGATTCGATCTTCGTCGGCTTCGGGCTTGAGGATGACCGCATCCATTCGCCCAACGAGAAGTTCGAGGTGAAGTGCCTGCACAACGGCATCCGCTCGCACGCGGCCATGCTGGCGCGCTTCGCCGCTCTCTGATCCGTCCCGGTCCGCAAGTTTTCGTGGTTCAGCCCGCGGCTGCGCATCACGCGCCCGCGGGCTTTTTTTGCGCCTTTGGCATCCACTGGCGTTCCGTGAGGCCTCCGGCGAAACAAACGTTTCTCAAGTGAGAAACTTTGCAAAACCATCAATGCAATAAATAAAAAGAAAAAAGTTTTTAGCTTTCATAACGATTTAATGGTTAGTTTACTTATGATGTGAGATAAACAGTGAGATGAGTGCAGTACCGGTTGGCATCGGCGCGCGGCGTGGAATGTCAAAAGGCCTTGTGGCATAGATTAAAATGAATCATGAACCCGTTGTCGACGTCAAGCGTGTGAGCTTTGCGCTCCTGCGTTGGGGAAACTCTTGCGTAATCTGCATCCCTGTCGGCATCGCGCGTGTCGTGATCGGTAGATCCCTTAGAAACGCGTGCAGACAAAAAAACTGAAGTTCTGCACAAGGCGGCGCGCTGGTTTGCTCGGGAATTTGTGGAGGGAATGTCGCATGTCTGTTCTATCGAACATCACGATAAAAGCGAAGATCGTGTCTTCGTTTTCCACACTCGTCATGTTCATCATCGCATTGGGTCTTTTCAGCATAGACCGCATTTCGACGGTGAATGACGCGGGGAAGGACATCCGCGACAACTGGCTGCCGAGCGTCGGCGAGATTGCCCGGATGACCGATTATTTCGAGTTCTACCGGATTCTGGAGTCCGCGCACATTCTATCCACCGAGCCTGCCCAGCAGGCCGAGGAGGAGAAGACCATGGCGGCGACCCTGGGGGACTTCCAGGACGCGGTTCGCAAATATGAATCCATGCTGACCCCCGGCTACGAGACCGAAACGTTCCAGAAGCTCATGGGCCATTGGGAGCGTTACCAGGAACTGAGCCACCGAAAATTGCTTCCGCTGTCCCGGGACAATCGCAACGACGAGGCGACCGCGCTCTACAAAGGCGAATCGCGCGTCGAGTTCCGTAAGGCCCAGGCGCTCATGCGCGACCTCATCCAATTCAACATCCGCAACGGTCGCGTTGCCGCCGACCAGGGCGAGGCGACCTACGGGTCGAGCAAGACCCTGCTCATCGCCGCGATCTCCGTCGTGACACTCCTCGGCGCCGTGATGGGGCTGCTGATCGTCGCCGGCGTGTCCAAGCCGATGCAACAGCTCACCGGGGTGATGAACCGGCTGGCGGGGCGCGAGCTGACGGTCGCCGTGGACGGTGCGCAGCGCAAGGACGAGCTGGGTGCCATGGCCCGCGCCGTCCAGGTCTTCAAGGACGGGCTGATCGAGGCGGACCGGCTGGCTGGCGCCCAGGCGGCGGAACAGGCGTCCAAGCAGCGCCGGGCGGAAGCCGTGGACCGGCTGGTGGGCCGCTTCGGCGATTCCTCCGCGGCCTCCCTGCGCACGGTGGCGGCCGCCGCCTCGGAGTTGGACGCCACCGCCCACAGCATGACCTCCATGGCCGAGCGGACCAACATCCAGGCGACCGCCGTCCAGGCGGCGGCGGAGCAGACCAGCGCCAACGTCCAGACCGTCGCGTCGGCTACGGAGGAGATGGCGAGTTCCATCCGCGAGATCGCGACGCAGGTGTCGCGCTCCTCGCAGATCGCCGGGCAGGCGGTCGAGCAGGCGACCCGCACCAACGAGACGGTGCGCGGTCTGGTCGAGGCCGCGCAGAAGATCGGCGAGGTGGTCAGCCTCATCACCAACATCGCCAGCCAGACCAACCTGCTGGCTCTGAACGCGACCATCGAGGCCGCCCGGGCGGGCGAGGCCGGCAAGGGCTTCGCCGTCGTCGCCGGCGAGGTGAAGCATCTCGCCTCCCAGACCGCCAAGGCGACCGACGAGATCGCCGCCCAGATCGCCGCCATCCAGGGCGCGACCGACGGCGCGGTGCGCGACATCTCCGCCATCGGCGGCATCATCGGCCAGATCAACGACATCTCGACCGCCATCGCCGCCGCCATCGAGGAGCAGGGCGCCGCGACCAACGAGATCTCCCGCAATGTCCAGGAGGCTGCGACGGGCACCCACCAGGTCTCCGGCAGCATCACCGAGGTCACGCTGGCCGCGGGTGAGACGGGTGCGGCTGCCGGTCAGGTGATGAGCGCGTCGGGCGAACTGGCCCGCCAGTCGGAAACGCTGCGCAAGGAGATCGAGAGCTTCCTGGCGGAGATCAAAGCCGCCTGAACGGGTAACGGCTCGGAATTGGGTTCGGCAGGATCGACATGCGAAAGCGGCGGGCGTCCCTGGGGGCGCCCGCCGCTTTCTGCTTGGCGTGCCGGTCAGTGCGGCTTCAGCGCCTCGACCACCTGCATGTGGCCCTGCAGCGCGCCGAGGGTGAGGGCGGAGTTGCCGGCGGTGTCCATGCGGAACGGGTTGGCGCCGCGCTCCACCAGCATCCGGGCCACGCGGTCGTGGCCGTTGTTGGCGGCGTACATCAGGGCCGACCAGCCGTGGCTGGCCACCCGGTCCACCGACACGCCGCGGTCGACCAGGATCTTTACGACCCCGTCATGGCCGCGGGCGGCGGCGGCCATCAGCGCGGTCTTGCCGTCGTCGTTGGTGGCGTCGAGTTCGGCCCCGGCGGCGGCCAGCGCGTGGATCACCGCCTCGTGTCCGCCCCAGGCGGCGTACATCACCGCGGTGGCGCCGTCGGCGGTGCGCAGTTCCGTCTTGGCCCGGCGGTCGATCAGCAGCCGCACCGCGTCGGTCAGCCCCTGTTCGGAGGCCAGCATCAGCAGGGTCTTGCCGTTGTCCACCCGCTTGTTCGGATCGGCGCCGCCGTCCAGCGCGCGCTTCAGCTCGTCGGTCCGGCGCATCAGGGCAATGGCGCCGTCACGGCTGTCCAGGCCGGGCCGCACCTCGGCGGTGGCCGCCGGCGCCGACGGGGTGCCGGGTGCCGCCGAGGCCGTGGGCATGGCGGGAAGCACGCGCCCTTCGCCGGCCGCCTTGATGCGGTCGCGCAGGTCGCCGGTGTTGGGGGCGACGATCAGGGCGCGCTCGTAGAAGCGCCGCGCCTCGTCCCAATTGCCGTCGCGCTCCGCCAGCGAGGCCCAGCGGCGGTAGGTCTCCTCCATGGTCGTCAGGAGTTCCTGGATCTCCGGCGTCGCCGGGGCGATCTCGCGCAGCCGCGACACCGTCTCGTAGGCGTTGTTGTTCGGCGGCGTGGTCAGCAGCTTGGCGGCGATCTGGCGGCGGGCCTGATCGACCAGGGTGCGGACGCGCGGGTTCAAGCCGTTGTCGCTGGCGGAGAAGGGCGTGGACGCCGTGGGCGCCGCGGGCTGGGGCATCGCCGGAGCCGCCATCTGGGGCGTCGGCTCATCGACCAGCGGGGGCAGGGTGGCGGAGCCGGTCGGGCCTTCGCTCTGCTCCGTGCGGTACTCCGTCGCCCGCGGCTTGGGCGGCTGGGCATGCTCCGCGGCCAGCGGGTCGGCCGCCGGCGGTTTCGGCATCTGGGCCGAAGGGGCGACGGGCGGCTGTTCCGGCTTCGCCGGAGGGGCCGGGTCGAGCTTGGCGACGGTCGTCGGCGTGGGCGGCGCCGCCGCGGCGGGGGCCCGGGGCCGCGGCGGGGGCTGGGCCGGGGGCCGGGGTGGCCGGGGGGCCCATGGCGGTGCCTTTAAAAC
>NZ_WHOR01000314.1:0-6104 GCF_013340925.1 Azospirillum formosense | reverse complement strand
GCTGCACGGTTTTCCCGAGCTGTCGCTCGCCATCGTCGCGTCCGCACTGCTGGGTCCGGGCACGGAGGCCGTGGTGCTGACGCTCGCCCTGGCGGCGTGGCCCTCGCAGGTTCGCTGGTGCCGGGCGCTGGCCCTGTCGAACCGCACCGCCGAACATGTGCGGGCCGCCGCCGCCCTCGGCGCGGGGCCGCTGCACACGGTCGGCCGTCATCTCCTGCCGGCGGTCGCCGGCCCGGTCGCCATCCGCGCCGCCCTGTCCATCGGACCGGTCATGGTGGCGGAGGCGACGTTGAGCGGCCTGGGGCTGGGCATCCAGGAGCCTTCGGTGTCGCTGGGCACCCTGATCCGCGACGGGCTGACCAACCTCCGCGACGCCCCCCACCTGATCGCCGCGACGACGGTCACCGTCGCCGTCATCGCGCTGGCCGTCAACCTGCTGGCCGAGGGGCTGCGCGAGGGCCTCGACCCGCGGCGGCGTTAAGGGGTCGCGGCGCCGCCGCGCTCGTACCAGCCGCGGGTGCGCTTGACGATGCGGACCACCGACAGCATCACCGGCACCTCGACCAACACGCCGACCACGGTGGCCAGCGCGGCGCCGGAGCCCAGCCCGAACAGGCTGATGGCAGCGGCCACCGCCAGCTCGAAGAAGTTCGAGGCGCCGATCAGCGCCGCCGGAGCGGCCACGCACCAGGCCACGCCGAACCGGCGCGACAGCCAGTAGGCCAGCCCCGCGTTGAGATAGACCTGGATCAGGATCGGCACGGCCAGCAGCAGGATGACCAGCGGCTGCGCCAGGATCGCCTCCCCCTGGAAGCCGAACAGCAGGACCAGCGTGGTCAGCAGGGCCAGCAGCGACAACGGCTGAAGCACGCCCAGCGTCCGCGTCAGCGCCCTCTCCCCACCCGACGCCAGCAGGCCGCGCCGCCAGAGCTGGGCCGCCGCCACCGGGATGACGATGTAGAGCAGCACCGACAGCAGCAGCGTGCCCCACGGCACGGTGATCGAGGCGACCCCGAGCAGCAGGCCGACCAGCGGCGCGAAGGCGAAGACCATGATGAGGTCGTTCAGCGCCACTTGGCTCAGCGTGTAGTGGGGCTCCCCCTCGCACAGGTTGGACCAGACGAAGACCATGGCCGTGCAGGGTGCGGCGGCCAGCAGGATCAGCCCGGCGATGTAGGAGGGAATCTGGTCCTGCGGCAGCAGCGGCGCGAACAGATGGCCGATGAACAGGCTGCCCAGAAGCGCCATGGAGAAGGGCTTGACCGCCCAGTTGATGAACAGCGTCACGCCGACGCCGCGCCAATGCTCCCTCACCCGGCCCAGCGCGCCGAGGTCGATCTTCAGCAGCATCGGCACGATCATCAACCAGATCAGCACCGCCACCGGCAGGTTGACCTGGGCCACCTCCGCCGCCGCGATCGCCTGGAACAGGCCCGGCGCCACGGAACCGAGCGCGATGCCCGCAACGATGCACAGGGCCACCCAGACGCTGAGGTAGCGCTCGAACAGGCCCATCGCCGGACGGGGGGCCGGCTCCCGATGGACGTCCGCGGTCATGCCGGGCCATCCTGCCGGCGGGCATGGCCGACGCGCTGTCCGGCACCGTCCACCACCGCCTCGCCGTCCTCCTTGGCGAAGGCGCCGCGCTGCGGGTCGGGGAGGATGCCCAGGACCAACTCGGACGGGCGGCACAGCCGCACGCCGAGCGGCGTCACGACGATCGGCCGGTTGATGAGGATGGGATGGGCGATCATGGCGTCGAGAAGCCGGTCGTCATCGAGCGCCGGGTCGTCGAGGCCGAGGTCCGCGTAGGGCGTGCCCTTCTCGCGCAGGACCGCGCGCACCGGCACGCCCATGCGGAGGATGAGATCGGCGAGGTCGGCGCGGCTCGGCGGCGTCTTCAGATACTCGACGACGACCGGCTCGACGCCGCTGTTGCGGATCATGGCCAGCGTGTTGCGCGAGGTGCCGCAATCCGGGTTGTGGTAGATGGTGATGGCTGTCATGGGAATGTCCGCCGGGGCCGTTGGAGGCTTCATATTTCCATATTTTTCGAAATATGGAACAGTGAATTCATGCGCCACCGGCGGCGTCCTTGCTGACGGGGTGCCCGTCCGATAGGCTGCGCCCCATGAACGTCAAGGATGTCATCGCCGGGCTGGGAGCGCTGGCGCAGGAGCACCGGCTGGCGGCGTTCCGGGAACTGGTGCAGCAGGGGCCCGACGGTCTGCCGGCGGGCGTGCTGGCGGAACGGCTTGGCCTCGCCCCGGCGACGCTGTCGTTCCACCTCTCGCAACTGAGCAACGCCGGGCTCGTCGCGTCGCGCCGCCGGGGACGGCTGATCATCTACAGCGTCGATGTCGGGCGCTTCCAGGCGCTGCTCGGCTTCCTGACCGAGAATTGCTGCCAGGGGAACGCGGACCTCTGCCAGCCGCGTCCCGGCGGCTGTGCGCCCGAAAGCGACTGAGGCGAAGTCAGCGCCGCTGCAGCGACATGGTGTAGCGGAAGCCGGCGCCCAGATGGGTGTTGACGGCGATCTCCACCAGACGCCCGTCGTCGGTGAAATAGCGCCGGGTGATGACGAGGATCGGCGACTGCGGCGGGACATGCAGGCGCGAGGCGACGTTGAGGCTGGCCGGGGCGGCCTCGATGTCCTGCATCACCTCGGCGATGCGGACGCCGTAGCGCTGCTCCAGCACCGTGTAGATGGCGTACTGCACCACGTCCAGGTTGCGCACCACGTCGGAGAAGGCGGCGTCGATGTAGACCTCGACGTAGGAGAAGGGCTCCGACGTCTCGCGGGTGCGGCGCAGCGCGCTGACGCGGAACCACTGCGTGTCCGGGCGACAGCCCAGCCGGCCCGCCAGTTCCTCCTCCACGATGATGCGGTCCACCGAGAGGATTTCCAGCCGGGTCGAGGTGGCGTACTGCACCAGCTCGTCCAGGGAACTGATCGAATTGACGAAGCGCCCGTCGGCGCGGCGCGCCGCCAGGACCGAACCCGATCCCTGGCGGCGCAGGATGTAGCCCATCTCCTGAAGCCGGCGCAGCGCCTCGCGCACCGTGTGGCGGCTGACGGCGAAGCGGCTGCACAGCTCCTGCTCGGTCGGCAGGCGGTCGCCGACGGCGTAGGCGCCGGCGTCGATCTCCTCCAGCAGGCTGCGGACGATCTCCTGGTAGAGCGGGGTTTCCGCCCGCTCCGCCGCGCCGCTGCTTTCCTTCAGACTGTCCGCTTCGTCCGACATCGCATCCCTCATGATGCCGGAAGATGGACGAGCCGGGGCGCCGTTGCAACCGGCGTACGAGGATGATCCGCGCGGGGACGTCCGCTTACGTCAGCAGGACCAGCGACAGGGCCGGGACGGCGTTGATGACGACCAGCGCCACCAGCCGCATCCCGTAGAAGGGCAGCACGCCCTTCACCAGGGAGTGGAGCGGCATCTTGGTGATGCGGCTCATCACGAACAGGTTCAGCCCAACCGGCGGCGTCAGGGTCGCCACCTCGACCAGCGCGGTCATGATGACGGCGAAATGGATCGGGTTCACCCCCACCGCCTGCGCCATCGGGAACAGGATCGGCGCCAGCAGCACGATCATCGACACGCCGTCCAGGAACATGCCGATGACGAGCAGCAGCAGGTTGACCGCCAGCAGGAACTCGAAGGGGGAGACCTGCGCCTCCTTCAGCATCGCGGTCAGTTCGGCGGACAGGCCGAGGCGGGTCAGCACCGCGGTCAGCAGTCCGGAGCCGAGCAGCACGCCGTAGATCATCACGGTCTGGAGGACCGACTCCCGCGCCGTCTCCCACACCGCGACGAGGTTGGCGGTGCGGTAGACCACCGTCACCAGGACGACCGCGTAGATGGCGGCCAGCGCCGACACCTCGGTCGGGGTGAACCAGCCCATGTAGATCGTGCCGATGATGAGCACCGGCATCATCAGCGCGCCGGCCGCACCCGGCAGGCGCTGGCCGAAGCCCTTCCAGTCCGGACGCTCGCCGACATGGCCGTAGCCGTTGATCCGGCTGACGATCAGCGTGGTGAGGCCGAGCAGGAACGCCTCGAACAGGCCGGGCACGATGCCGGCGATGAACAGGTCGGTGATCGGCAGCCCGACGATGGAACCGATCAGGATGAAGGTCAGCGACGGCGGGATCATCAGCCCCAGCGTGCCGCAGACCGCCACCAGCGAGGCGGCGAAGCGGGGCGGATAGCCCTCCTTCGGCATCAGCTTCACCGCCGCCGGGCCGAGCGCCACGGCGCAGGCCACCGACGAGCCGTTGACCGCGGCGAAGAACACGCTGGACATGGCCAGCGCCAGCGCGATGCCGCCGCGGAAGTAGCGGATGATCGTCCCGACCAGCTCCAGGATGACCAGCGCGAGGTTGCCGCGCGACATCAGGTTGCCGGCGAAGATGAAGAACGGGATGCAGACCAGCGCGTATTTGTCCACGGAATCCCAGGCCATCTGCGCGACCAGGACGACCGGGATGTTGAAATTGAAGGTCAGCAGGCCGACCGCGATGACGCCCAGCGCCAGGGCGATGTGCACGCCCGCCGCCACGAAGAACAGCAGGCTGACGACGGCAACGATGGTGGTCATGGTGTTTCCTCCCTTGTTTCAGCCGTCGTTCAGAGATTCTCGCCCTCGGCGGGCGGGTCGGGGTCGTGGCCGCGCAGCAGCAGGATGATGTTGCCGACGAAGGCGAAGCCGTAGAGCAGCCCGCCCAGCGGCAGCACCAGGCGGACCGTCCACAGCGGCAGGTCGAGGTTGGACTCGGTGAACATGCCGATGGCCTGGAGATGCGCGACCTCCTGGTATCCGGCAATCACCAGAAGCACGCTGAAGGCCAGCCCGATCAGGCTGTTGAGCCAGGCAAAGGCCAGCCTCACCCGGTGCGGCATCATGTTGAGCAGCAGATCCATGCGGATGTAGTGGCCGTGCCGCGTGCCGACGCCCAGCGACAGGAGCACGCTCCACACCACCAGGAAGCGGACCAGCTCCTCCGCCCACCAGTGGCTTTCCGACAGGAGGGAGCGGCTGGACGCCTCGTAGAACATGAAGCCGATGGCCGCCATCATCAGGATCGTGGCGACGTTCAGGAGGATGCGGTCCTCGATGAAGCTCCACCAGCCCGGCAGGCCGCGCCCCGGCGGCAGAGCGTCCGTCGCCTGGGTGTGGGGGGCCGCGGAGGGCGCCCCGGTGGTCGCCGCGGAGGTCAATGTATCGGTTCCCGGCATGGGTGGAACTCCCTTCACGAGAAGACCTGTGTCTGGGGGACGCGGCTCAGCCAGCCGGCGGCGCGCTCGTAGGCGTCGGCGATGCGCAGCAGCGTGGCCTCCGCCTGAGGGCGTCCGATGAGCTGCATCGCGACGGGCATGCCGTCCGGATCGAAGCCGGCGGGCGTGACGAGCGCCGGCAGGCCGAGGTAGGAGACCGGACGGGTCAGCGCCGCCACCCCGGCAACCACCGCGGCCATCGCCGGCCCGGCGCCCACGTCGGTCTGCGCGGCGGTCGGCACCCGGCTGCGCAAAGCGGGAACGAACAGCGCGTCGCACTGGGCGAAGGGGCCGTCGATCATCGCCCGCAGATGAAGCGCGCGAAGCTGCTTCGCCTGAAGGTAGGAGGCCGCCGGCACCATCAGCCCCTGCAGAAGCCGCGCGCGGACCTGCGGACCGTAGTCCTGTGGGCGCTCGCGCAGCCAGGGCGCATGGACGGCCGCCGCCTCCGGCGTGAAGACGAGGTTGGCGAGGTCGCCGTAGGGCTCGTGGTCCGGGATGTCCACCTCCACGACGCGGGCGCCGGCGCGCTCCAGCACCGCCCGCGCCTGCTCCAGCGCGGCGGCCACGGCGGGGTCCAGACCGTCGTAGTAGAATTGGCGCGGGATGCCCAACCGCAGCCCCTCGACCCCCTGGCCGATGGCGTCCGCGGCGTCCGTCCGCCCGGTGATCACCGAGAACAGCGTCGCCGCGTCCTCCGCGCTGCGCGCCAGCGGCCCGACGCAATCCAGGCTTTCCGACAGCGGCATCACGCCGTCCATCGGCGTCGCCCCCTGCGTCGGCTTCAGCCCGACCACGCCGCACAGCGCCGCCGGAAGCCGCACC
>NZ_WHOR01000313.1:0-6107 GCF_013340925.1 Azospirillum formosense | reverse complement strand
GGGCCGCGCGGGTGATCAACGCTTCCGGCTTTGCCGGCGTCCCGGCTCCGGGCGAGGCGCCACCGGGGGCCGGGGCGCTGGGGACGGCGGTGATGAGCGGTGCCGGGGGCGCGGACGGCGCCTCCCCGCCCTGGTCCAGCATCACGACGACCGCGCCGATGCCGATGGCGGCGGCCAGCGCCGCGGCGATCTTGCCGATGGGCAGGTGCCGCTCCGCCTTCCGCCCGGCATCCGGGGACAGGAGATCGTCCTCCTCCGCCGGGTCGGCCTTCAGATCGTCGTTGAGGGCGCGCAGAAGGCGGGCGATGTCGTCCCGGGCCTCCCCGCCATCGTCGGCGGGAGCATCGGCCATGGGGGGCGCCTTGTGATCCGCGGTCTGACCGGCGGCCTTCATTTCATCCTTGAACGTCACGGCGGCGTGCGCACCCAGTTGAAGATCGCAAGGAATCGGCAGTCACGGAACGACGGCCCCGAAAGGGCCGCGCCGCGATCCAAAGACCTTCTACTGTATTTCGACGTTCGTTCAAACGCCGATGCGACGAATTGGCGTGAGAAAGTTGGGCGCGGTCATGCGCCCGGGGCGCTTCTTCCCGGATCAGGGGGCCGGTCGATAGGGATGCTCGGCCATCCAGTGGCGGGCGATGTCCAGCCGGGTGGCGACCCACACCTTGTCGTGGCCCCGCACATAGTCGAGGAAGCGGGCCAACGCCGCGGCGCGCCCCGGGCGCCCGACCAGACGGCAGTGCAGCCCGATCGACATCATCTTCGGCTGGTCTTCGCCTTCGGCGTAGAGCACGTCGAAGCTGTCCTTCAGATAGGTGAAGAACTGCTCGCCGGTGTTGAAGCCCTGGTTGGTCGCGAAGCGCATGTCGTTGGCGTCGAGCGTGTAGGGCACGATCAGCTGCGGCCGGCCGAAGCGGTCGTCCCAATAGGGCAGGTCGTCGGCGTAGCTGTCGGCGTTGTAGAGGAATCCACCCTCCTCCGACACCAGCTTCCAGGTGTTGGGGCTGCACCGCCCGAGATACCAGCCGAGCGGGCGGGAGCCGGTCACGCGGGTGTGGATGTCGATGGCGCGCAGCATGTGCTCGCGCTCCACCTCCTCCGGCAGATGCTGGTAGTCGATCCAGCGGTAGCCGTGGGTGGCGATCTCCCACCCGGCGTCCAGCATGGCGCGGACGGCGTCCGGGTTGCGCTCCAGCGCCATGGCGACGCCGTAGACGGTCACCGGCAAGCCGCGCCCGCTGAACATCCGGTGCAGCCGCCAGAAACCGGCGCGGGACCCGTACTCGTAGATCGACTCCATGTTCATGTGCCGCATGCCGACGATGGGCTGGGCGCCGACGATCTCCGACAGGAAGGCCTCCGAGGCGGCGTCGCCGTGCAGGACGCAGTTCTCCCCGCCCTCCTCGTAGTTGATGACGAACTGCACCGCCACCCGCGCCCCGCCCGGCCAGTAGGGGTGCGGCGGACGGGACCCGTAGCCGATCAGGTCGCGCGGATAGTCGTGGGACATGGCGGGTGCGCTCCGTAGGGAAGAGAGTGCGGTCAGGAGGCGGAGGAGGATTTCTCGGCCGGCGGCTCCTCCGGCACCTGATGGCGCAGGATCAGCGGGGCCTGGAGGGCGCTGAACAGCAGGGTCAGCGGCATGATGCCGAACACCTTGAAGTTCACCCAGGCATCGGTGGTCATGGTGCGCCACACCACCTCGTTCAGCGCGGCCAGCAGCAGGAAGAACCACGCCCAGCGGATCGCCAATGTGCGCCAGCCGGCGTCGGACAGGTTCAGCACCGACCCCAGCACATGCTTCAGCACGTTGCGCCGCGTCAGATGCGCCGTGAACAGGACCGCGGCGAACAGCAGATTGACCAGCGTCGGCTTGATCTTGATGAACAGGTCGTCCTGAAGCCACAGCGTCAGCCCGCCGAACAGCAGGACGAAGCCCGCCCCGACCACCGGCATCACCGGCACCTTGCGTTCGAACCGCCAGGAGATCAGGACGGAGATGCTGGTCGCCACCATGAACACGGCGGTGCCGATCATGATGCCGGCCTGGGAGTTGGCGATGAAGAAGGCCGCCAGCGGGCCGGCTTCGATCAGCAGTCGGGCGTATTGGTTCATGACCCTCACATAGACCGAACCGGGCCTGGGATAAAGAGGGAAGCGGGGGGACGCCCCCGCGCCCGGTCAGAACCGGTAGGAGGCGCGGATCGAGCCGTAGTTGGTGTAGGATTTCTGCCCCTCGAACTCCGGCGACAGGAAGTTCTGGGCGTAGGAGATGCCGAACGGGCCGTAGCGCAGCGCCACGCCGAGCTGGAAGGCGGCGACGAAGTTGTTCTTGTCCACCGACCGGCTGTCGCGGAAGCTGTTGCCGTCGAGGAAGATGTTGCGGGCGATGGCGCGCCCCTCCGCCCCGGCGTAGACGTACCAGGAGAAGGGCGGGCGCGGCGCCCCCTCGGCCACGCTGTCCTGGTAGGGGATGCTGGCGGTCGGGCGGAGGATCAATGCGCCGACCGGCGGCGCCATGTTGCCGCCCAGCCGCATCGTGACGCCGGCCCCGCCGAAGGTCAGGACGTTGCCGACGCTGCCGGCGACGTGCGGGCTGATGTCCGCCTCGAAGGGGCCGATGCGGGCTGGCCGCTCGGCGCGCCAGACATGCTCGTAGCTGAGGATGATGCCCGGCTCGTTCTTGAGCTGGTAGTCCCAGCCCTCCGGCCAGCGGGCGCCGGGCACGATGCGGTGAACCGTCTTCTGGGTCTGCTCCGCCAGCGAGGCCGGGCCGACCATGCCGATGTCCAGGTCGATGCGGTCCACCTGCCGCGTCTCTTCCGAAATCACCGACAGGCGGCCATACAGCCAGCCGGCGTAGGGGCGGTCGGTGGCGTCGGGGATCGGCTTGGTGATGTCGCTGGGGGTGTACATGTTCTGGCCGATGGCGATGCCGTAGCGCCGCACCCCATGTTCCCCGATCCAGGGGACGAGGTTGGCCAGCCAGTCGATGTTTCCGTAGGTCGGGCGTTCGCCGGAGACGTAGTAGAACTGGACGCCGTTGGTGTAGTAACGGTCCGTCCCGCCTCCGAACAGGTCGTTGTCGACCCAGGCGCCGATGGACGGGCCGGACCGGGGGGCGGTTTCCGCTGGCGCAGCGGTGTCCGTGTTCGGGAGGTTGTCCGCCTTTGGAGCGCTGTCCGCCTTTGGTGCGCTTTGGGCCAGCACCGGCCCCGTCGCCAGCCCGATTGAGAGGGCGGCGATCACGCTCCAACCTGCACGCACGGCCATAATGGTCCAATTCCCTTCGTTGCCGAGCACCCTAAGATAAGGCGCGGGCGCCCTTTGGCGCCTGCACTTTCGGGTGAGGCAAAATGGCTTTCGGAGGGCCGCTTACTGGAAGGCCGCTTCGGCGAAGCTGCGCAGCTTGCGGGAATGCAGGGTTTCCATGCCGTGCTCGCGCAGAAGCTCCATGGCCAGAACGCCGATCTTCAAATGCTGGTCGACCCGCTCGCGGTAGAAGCGGTCGGCCATCCCCGGAAGCTTCAACTGCCCGTGCATCGGCTTGTCGGAGACGCAGAGCAGCGTGCCGTAGGGAACGCGGAAGCGGAAGCCGTTGGCGGCGATGGTGGCGCTTTCCATGTCCAGCGCGACGGCGCGGCTCTGGCTGAAGCGCATCAGCGGCTCGCGGTGGTCGCGCAGTTCCCAGTTGCGGTTGTCGATGGTCGCCACGGTGCCGGTGCGCATGATGCTCTTCAGCGCGTAGCCGGACAGGCCGGTCACCCGCTCCACGGCGGTCTCCAGGGCGCGCTGCACCTCGGCCAGCGCCGGGACCGGCACCCAGGTCGGCAGGTCGGCGTCCAGCACATGGTCGTCGCGGACATAGCCGTGGGCCAGCACATAGTCGCCCAGCCGCTGCGTGCTGCGCAGCCCGGCGCAGTGGCCCAGCATGATCCAGGCGTGCGGGCGCAGCACGGCGATGTGGTCGGTGATCGTCTTGGCGTTCGACGGGCCGACGCCGATGTTGACCAGCGTGATGCCGTTGCCGTCCGGGCGGGTCAGGTGGTAGGCGGGCATCTGCGGCAGGCGGAGCAGCCGCGCGCCGTTCGTCGGCGCCTCGCCGGAGCCGCCACCCAGATTGGCGTTGTGGACGATGACGCCGCCGGGCTCGACGAAGCGGTCGTACTGGCTGCGGTAGGCGGCCAGCTCGGAATCGGTGGTTGGCTCCATGATCTCGCGGGCCATGCGGATGAACTCGTCCACGTAGAACTGGTAATTCGTGAACAGGACGAAGTTCTGGAAATCCTCCGGCGCCGTCGCCGTGTAGTGGCGCAGCCGGTGCAGCGAGAAATCCACCCGCGGCGCGGTGAACAGGGCCAGCGGCTTCACCGCGTCCAGCGACTCCTCGTAGGTGCCGTTGACGATGGTGTCGTCCATGCGGGCGAGGTCGGGCAGGTCGAACAGGTCGGGCAGGCCGGCCAGCCGCTCCGGCGTCAGGTCGCCCTCGACATGCATGCCCTGCGGGAAGGCGAAATGGATGGGGATCGCCTCGTCGCTGACCCCGACCTCCAGCGGAACATGGTGGTTGCGCAGCAGGAGCGAGAGCTGTTCGCGGTAATAGCGGTCGAACAGGTCGGGGCGGGTCAGCGTCGTGGAATAGGTGCCCGGCCCCTCGACGAAGCCGTAGGCCAGCCGCGTGTCCACCGTGGCCGCCGAGGCGGTGGACAGGCGGACATAGGGGTAATGGGCCTGCTCCCGCCGTCCGCCGTCCTCGCCGCGGGTGAAGGCGGCGAAGCGGTCGCGCAGATAGGAGGTGTTGCGGTCGTAGAGGTCCTTGACGAGGGCCAGGGCGGCGTCCGCGTCGGTGAAGCGCTCGACAGGACCGGGGGGAACGGGGGAGGGGGAGGTCTTGGCAGCCGTCATAGTCTTCAGATAGGGCTTGGGCGAAGCGGCCGGAAGGCCTTTTCTCGCCCAAGCCCGCGGTTGGGCGCCGTTACTGGGACGGCAGCCCCATCAGCGACTTGGCGAACTGGTCGGCGTCGAAGGGGCGCAGATCGTAGACGCCCTCGCCGATGCCGATGGCGTGCACCGGCAGCTTGAACCGCTCGGCCAGCGAAACCAGCACGCCGCCGCGCGCCGACCCGTCCAGCTTGGTCAGGATCAGGCCCGAGACGTTCACCATGTCGCGGAACACCTCCACCTGATTGTGCGCGTTCTGGCCGGTGGTGGCGTCCAGCGTCAGCAGGGTGGTGTGCGGCGCGCTCTCGTCCACCTTCTTGATGACGCGGACGATCTTGCGCAGCTCCTCCATCAGGCCGGCCTTGTTCTGCAGGCGGCCGGCGGTGTCGATCAGCAGGATGTCCACGCCCTGGCGCCGCGCCTCCTCCAGCGCGTCGAAGGCGAGGCCGGCGGCGTCGGCGCCGGTGTCACGGGAAACCACCGGGCAGCCGGTGCGCTCGCCCCAGATCTTCAACTGGCTGACCGCGGCGGCGCGGAAGGTGTCGCCGGCGGCCAGCATCACCGTCTTGCCCTCGGCGCGGAACTGGCGGGCCAGCTTGCCGATGGTCGTCGTCTTGCCGGTGCCGTTGACGCCGACCACCAGGATGACGTGCGGCTTCAGCGTGGCGTCGATCTCCAGCGGCTTGGCCACCGGGCCGACGATCTTCGCGACCTCGGCGGCCAGCGTGGCCTTGACCTCCTCGGGGCTGACCTCCTTGCCGAAGCGGGTGCGCGCCAGCTCCGCCGTCACCTTGGCCGCCGTGGTCGGGCCGAGGTCGGCGGTGATGAGCAGCTCCTCCAGCTCCTCCAGCGCCTCGTCGTCGAGCTTGCGCTTGGTGAAGATGCCGGAGATGCCCTCGGTCAGCTTGGACGAGGACTTGGACAGGCCGTCCTTCAACCGGGCGAACCAGCCCTTCTTGGGCTTCTCCTCCTCGGCCGTCAGAGCCGCGGGGAGGTCGTCACGGACGATCTCCGGCGTGTCCTCGCGCTCCACCGGCTCGGGCCCTGCTCTTATACCCCGCCGACGCCGCCCACCACCCACCTCGTGGTGAATACGGTTGGCCCGCGCGCGTGCATAAAAACAACACCACACAACGACCTGATCGTCCTTGCTGTTCACGCAT
>NZ_WHOR01000312.1:0-6119 GCF_013340925.1 Azospirillum formosense | reverse complement strand
GGGCGCGGAGACGATCGGCGGTTCGTGGGCACGCGGGCGGGGGGGGAGCGCGGGGAAAGAGGCCAGGCGGCCAACGACCGGGATGCGGCCGGCCGGCAGCCCGCGGAACGGGCGGCGAGGGTGGGGGAAGGGGCGGGCGGGGGCCGCGCTGCGCGCCCGGCTGGGGCGCGCCCGGCGCTGGCCAGTCCGCGACGCCGGCTGGGGGGGCGGCAGGCTGCATGGGGAGTTCGGGACCAGCCCGGCGACCGGGCGCGCGTAGGTCAGGCTGGTCCCGAAATCCCCATGCAGCATGCCGCCCACCCAGCCGGCGTAGCGGACGGGCCAGGGCCGGTCGAGCCCCATCTGGGCGCGCAGCGCGGCCACCGCCTCCGGCTGCGCGCTGGTGCCGAGCATCACCAGGGCCGGGTCGCCGGGGATCGCCTCCAGCACGGCGAAGACCACCAGCGTGGCCAGCCACGCCGTCAGCGCCAGGGTGAGCAGACGGCGCACCAGGAAGGCGAGCACGCGGGTCAGCCCCCGCCGGGTCCGGTCCGGCCGCGCCGGATCACTTCCACCGGACGCCCGTCACGTCGTTGGCCTGGATCGGGCGGTTGACCCACATGCCCTGAACCGCCGACTTCTGCACGGTGGCCGAGGGCAGCATGAAGAGGAAGCCGTTCACCGCGTCCTCGGCCAGGATGCGCTGCTGCTCGCCGTAGAGGGCATTGCGCTTGGCAGGGTCCTGGGTGCGGTCCAGCTCCGCCCCCACGGCGTTGAAGCGCTCGCTGCGGTAGTTGAAGTAGTAGTCGGGGCGCCCGTAGATGTCGATGTCCAGCGGCTCGGTGTGGGCGATCAGGGTCAGGTCGTAATTCTTGCCCTTGAACACCTGCTCCAGCCAGGGCGCCCATTCCATCGGCTCGACCGTCACGCGGATGCCGACCTCGGCCAGCATGGCGGCGATCAGCTCGCCGGAGCGGCGGGCGTAGATCGGCGGCGGCAGGCGCAGCGTCGTCTCGAACCCGTCCGGCAGGCCGGCCTCGGCGAGCAGCGCCTTGGCCTTGTCCGGGTCGTAGGGGTAGAGGCCGGTCAGGTCGACGTAGCCGGCGCGGTGCGGCGGGAAGTGGCTGCCGATGGCCGCCCCGTTGCCGAACAGCACCCCGTCGATCAGCGTCTTGCGGTCGATGGCGTGGGCCATGGCCCGGCGCACCCGGACGTCGTCGAAGGGCTTGCGGGCGTTGTTGGTGCCGAGGATCGTCTCCCCCTCCGTCGTGCCGACCATGACGGTGAAGGCCCCGTCGTCGCGGAACTGGGGCAGCGCCTCGTAGGTGTCGAACTGCGGGAAGCTGTCGATGTCGCCGGCCTTCAGCGCGGCGACCTGGGCCGCCGGATCGCTGATGAAGCGGAAGGTGACGCGCTCCAGCGCCGGCTTCGGCCCGTCGTAATCGGGGTTGCGCACCAGCACCACCCGGTCGCCGGCCACCCAGCGCTCGAACTTGAAGGGGCCGGTGCCGACCGGGGTCTGCTTGTTGGCGCCCGCCGACTCCGGCGCGACGATGGCGGCGTCGCCCGACGCCATGTGGAAGAGGAACAGACCGTCGGGCCGCGACAGGGTGACCACCACGGTCTGGGCGTCCGGCGCCTCCACCCCGGCGATGGCGGCGAAATAGCCTTTCTGCGCGTTGACCGACTCGGCGCCCCGCGCGCGGTCGAGCGAGAACTTCACGTCCGCCGAATCGGCGTCGGTGCCGTCGTGGAACTTCGCCCCCTTGCGCAGATGGAAGGTGTAGGTCAGCCCGTCCGCCGACACTTCCCACTTTTCGGCGAGGCCCGGCACCACCTTGCCTTCGGCGTCGATGCGGGTCAGCGGCTCGAACAGGTTGGCGTAGGTCACCTCGTCGATGGCCGCCGCCGCACCCGCCGTGGGGTCGAGGTGCGGCGGCTCCAGCCGCATCCCGACCACCAAGTCGGTGCGGGCCAGATCCGTGCGGGGGGCCGCCTGCGCGAGGACCGGGCCGGCGGCCAGCGCGCCGGCCAGCCCGAGGACCGCTCCCATGGTGACGGCGAGCGCGGCGCGCCTCTGGCGGTTCGGCATGACGGCTGTTTCCCCCAATCGTTGTCTCGGCGCGGGATGATGCGGTGAAGCCCCGCCCGAGTTCAAGGCCGCAGGCAGGCTTTTCCGCTGGCTTTTCCGCTCAGGCCTCCGCCAGGAAGGCGCCATACTGGCGGGAAATCGCCTCCACCGCCGTCTCGAACAGCCGCTTGCCGTGCTCCGGCGTGGCGAGACCGGGGGCGGAGCCGATGCGCCCGTCCGGGTGGCGGCGGCGGAAGTCGCGGGCGTCGTAGAAGCCGCCGGGCGACGCGGTCTCCGGGTCCATCGCCGCCGTCTTGATCGACTCGGGATAGGCGTATTGGGTCAGCGACACCTCGCTGGGCGTGGCGTGGGAGCCTTCCTTGCCGCCGAACAGCTCCCGCGACAGGCGGCCGATCTCCTGGTTCTCCCACCAGTTGACCAGGGTGCAGCGCAGCTCCGGCGCCTGCCGGCCGCGCAGGGCGCGGTTCTCCGCGTAGATCTCGTAGAAGGCGGCGCGGACGGACGCGACGTTGCCGCCATGGCCGTTGATGAAGAAGAAGCGCTCGAACCCATGCTCGGCCAGCGACATCACATAGTCGCGCAGCAGGGCGATCAGGGTGGAGGGCTTCAGCGTCATCGAGCCGGCGAAGTCCATGTGGTGCACGGCCATGCCCACGGGGATGGTCGGCCCGACCATCGCCCCGGTGGCGTCGCCGACGCCGCGGGCGACCACCTCGGCGCAGATGGCGTCGGTGCCGATCAGGCCGTTCGGCCCATGCTGCTCGGTGGAGCCGATGGGCAGGATGATGCCCTTGGAAGTCTTCAGGTAAGCCTCGGCCTCGGCCCAGGTGCTGAGAAGAAGCTGCACGGTCTCTGACCCTTGCTGTGTGTTGTGCTCTGGGAGGAAGTGTAGGGCAGCGCCGCCCGCCGCCCAAGGCCGCTCGGCCGCAGGACGGCCCTGCGCCGCCCGGCGCGCTGGCAATTCCCTTCGCCCGACCATACACTCGCGTGCATTTCCCAAGGCATGGCGTCTGGCATGGTTGCGCGGATCAACACGGTTGCGTTCCAGGGCATCGAGGTTCTGGACATCGACGTTCAGGTTCAGATGTCCGGCGGCATCGTCGCCTTCACCGTGGTCGGCCTGCCCGACAAAGCGGTGGCGGAAAGCCGGGAGCGGGTGCGGGCGGCGCTGCACGCGCTCGGCCTCGCCCTGCCGGCCAAGCGGATCACCGTCAACCTCGCCCCGGCGGACGTGCTGAAGGAGGGGAGCCATTTCGATCTGCCCATCGCACTGGCCCTGCTGACCGTCATGGGCGTGCTGCCCGATCTGGAGATGAGCCGCTATTGCGCGCTGGGCGAGCTGGCTCTGGACGGGGCGCTGACCCCGGTGGCCGGGGTGCTGCCGGCGGCGATCAACGCGCTGGCCCACGACCGCGGGCTGATCTGCCCGGAGGCCTGCGGCGGCGAGGCCGCCTGGGCGGGCGAGGGGCTGGACGTGCTGGCGCCGGCCACGCTGCTCGCCCTCATCAACCATTTCCGCGGCCAGCAGGTGCTGACCCGCCCCCGTCCGCGCATCCAGGAAAGCGCCGAGGCGCCGCTCGACCTGCGCGACGTCAAGGGCAACGAGACGGCCAAGCGCGCGCTGGAGGTCGCCGCCGCCGGATCACACAATCTGTTGATGATCGGGCCGCCCGGCTCCGGCAAGTCGATGCTGGCCGCAAGGCTGCCCGGCCTGCTGCCGCCGCTCGACCCGGCGGAGGCGCTGGAGGTTTCGATGATCCACAGCGTCGCCGGGCTGCTGGAGGGCGGCAAACTGCTGCGCCAGCGTCCCTACCGGTCGCCGCACCAGTCGGCCAGCCTGCCCGCCCTGGTCGGCGGCGGGTCGCGCGCCAAGCCGGGCGAGATTTCGCTCGCCCACAAGGGCGTGTTGTTCCTCGACGAGCTTCCCGAATTCCCGCGCGGCACGCTGGAAGCGCTGCGCCAGCCCTTGGAGACCGGCAAGGCGGTGGTCAGCCGGGCCAACCACCATGTGACCTACCCGGCGCGGGTGCAGTTGATCGCCGCCATGAATCCTTGCCGCTGCGGGCATCTCGACGACGCGTCGCTGGCCTGCGCCCGCGCGCCGAAATGCGCCGCGGACTACCAGTCGAAGATCAGCGGGCCGCTGTTCGACCGCATCGACCTGCACATCGACGTGCCGGCCGTCAGCCCCGCCGACCTCAGCCTGCCGCCGCCCGCCGAGGGCAGCGCCGACGTGGCCGCCCGCGTGGCCGCGGCCCGCGCCATCCAGGCGGAGCGCTACGCCGGCTTCGGCCCCTTTCCCGAAGGCCGGGCGGTGCGCACCAACGCCGAGGCGGACGGCGAACTGCTGGAGAAAGCCGCCGCCCCCGACCAGCCGGGCCGCGCCCTGCTGACCGAGGCGGCGGAGCGGCTGAAGCTGTCCGCCCGCGGCTATCACCGCGTCATGCGCGTCGCCCGCACGCTGGCCGACCTGGACGGCGGGGGCGGCGTGCGCCGCCCGCACATCGCGGAGGCGCTCGGCTACCGCCGCATCGCCCCCGGTCGATGATGCTTTACTCCGCCGCCACGGCGTTGCCGTGGTTGGAATGATGAGTCCGGTCGTGCAGGCAGCGGCGCAGGCGGACGGCGGTGATGATGGCCAGCGCGCCATAGGCGATCAGATAGCTGCCGATACCCAGCGCCACGGCCAGCAGGCCCAGCGACGGCAGGACCCACATGCCGAAACCGAACAGCACCGACAGGGCGCCGGCCACGCCCCAGGCCCATTTGCCGTGGGTGCGGTGCATGCGCCACGCCGTCATGATCTTGGCGAAGCCGGTGATGACCGACCAGGCGGCGATCACGAAGATCAGCGCGAACAGGCTCGCCTCCGGCCACAGCAGGGCCACGGCGCCCGCCACCAGACTGACCACGCCGTCCAGGATGAAGGGCAGGCTGCGCTCCTGCGCCTGGGCGGCGCGGACGCCGCCGACGATGGCGAACAGCCCGTCCATCAGCAGGTAGGCCGCGAGAAGAACCGCCAGGGTGGCGACCGTCGCCCCCGGCAGCAGGAAGGCCAGCAGGCCGAGCATCACCGCCGCGGCCCCGCGCAGCGCCAGCGCCCACCAATTGCGCGCCAGCAGATCGTTCATGCCCTGGACCCGCCGGGCCTCGTACATCGCCTCCGTTGCCATGTCTCGTCTCCCCTCATCCGTTCGAGTGCACCGGGCGCGGGTGAGCGCGCCCGATACATCACGGCAACAGGATCAGGAGGACTTCGTTGCGGCGGCGGGTTGTCGCGGTGACGAGATTCGCGCGAAATCCGTGCAAATTTGTCGGGGCGGATCAGTTGTTGCGGCCGTAATCGCCCTTGCTGGGTTCGATGAAGTAGAAGAGCTTCGAGTCGAACTGCATGCCCTCGCGCGGGTTCATCAGCGCCACCTCGGTCGTCAGCCCCTGGGCGTCCAGCACCCGCCATTTGCGGAGTTGGAAGGGCCGATCCTCGAAGACCAGCGTCAGGGTGCCTTTGCCGGGGTCCTTGGTCTCGGTCAGGCTGATCTCCACCAGCCCCGGTGCCTGATAGACGCCGGTCACCGTCACGTCGCCGGACAGCCGGATGTTCTTGCGCAGGATGAAGTCGGCCAGCGTGCTGCCGATGGGGGCGCTGGACTGCTGCCGCATCTCCCCGTCCCAATAGAAGATGAAGGCACCGTCGGCGACGACGAAGTCCTTCACCGGCGCGTCGTACTCCAGCCGCATCCGGCCGGGGCGCGCGAGATAGAAGGTGCCGGTGGTCTGGTGGCCGTTCGGGGCAACCTGCACGAACTTCGATTGCAGCGTGCCGATGCCATTCAGATAGCTTTCCGCCTGGGCCACCAGCGCCTGATCCTGGGCGGACAGGGCAGCGGCGCGCGGCGCGGCCAGCGCGGGGTCGAGGACCGCGCCCGCCATGGTGACGGACAGAGCGACGGCGGCGGCAGCCAGGATGCGGCGGAACGGGAGCTTCATGATGCCTGCTAGGTAACCGGACGTTCCGGGCGGAAATGGGGCGCGGCGGTGGTGGTTCCAA
>NZ_WHOR01000311.1:0-6124 GCF_013340925.1 Azospirillum formosense | reverse complement strand
GTCCGGTGTCGGGGGTTCCTCCTTGCGGGCGGAACGCTTCGGCCGCGAACCTTCTCCTTACATCAACCGCTCACCACAAGACCATATGGTTCCGGTGGTGCGGGGGCGCCAGCCACAGCGTGCAATGCGACGGACTTCATCGTGCCCGGCATTGTGGCCAACGTCCCCGAACGGAACAAATGTGGGACATAAGGCTTGCTGTTCTGGTTTTGTTCCGATATGTTTTTTCCATCGGAGCCGTGACCGAGCCTCACAACGCCGCTTGGCGCTGCGCCGCCAACCGATGAAGGAAGACTGCCATGTCGATCCTGGTTTTTCTGCGCGAATTTGCCGGACTGACGGCCCTGTTCGGCACCCTGTTCGTTTGGGCTCTGCTGGGCCACGCCGCCGGTTTTTGACGTTCCACCCCTCCCGAAAGGAGTCGCCATATGGGTTGGACCTCCTCTGGATGATAATCCGAAATCCCAGGCAGCCGTTGGCGATGCATCGCTTACATCGGGAATGCGTTCGCCGCTCCCGCCGGGCACATCCAGCCGGGCCGGGGCGGGAGGCGCGACGATCAGGCCACCGGCCAAGGCCGGCTGGTGACGACAACGCGGAATTCTGGGATCGGGACGGATGCGAAACTTCTTTCGGAAGCGGCGGGCGACCGCCGATGCGGATGACCGGATGTCCATCGGTGGCGGCATCACGGGTGGTGGAGCGGCCGGGCCTGGCTCCACCCCGGGCAATGCGGCTCACGGCCATCCGCCGATGCAATCCCAGAGCCCGCTCACGGGCCGTCCGGCGCCGCATCTGCGGCCGGTCGGCGGTCCAGAGGGCGGCGGTCTCGGTGGGGGGCTTGGCGAGACGATGCGCGGCCCGTCAGGGTTGCGGCACGATCCGCTGAACAGCCCGCTTGCCGGAGGAATGGGCGCTCAGCGCGGCCAGACGTCCGCCGACACGGAGCTTCCGCGCTTCACGATGACCGTGAACGGCGGACTGCGCGGGCCGGGGGCGGTCGGCGCGCCGGCGATGCTGAAGGGGCTCACCCCCGAACTGAACGGACTGCTGCGCGAGGCCTTCACGCCGACGCGGCCCAAGCAGCAACTGAACTCGCTGTTCATCGGCCGGACCGACACGCTGAAGCGCATCATCTCCGCCATCGAGGAGGAGCGGGCGCACGTCATCCTGTTCGGCGACCGGGGGCGCGGCAAGACATCCGTCGCCAACGCCATCGAGAAGATCGCCGGTCAGGCCGGCTACCTCTCGCTGAAGCTGACCTGTAGCGCGGAGTTGAGCTTCGAAGACATCTTCCGTCATTTCCTGAAGAAGATCCCGTCGACCTATTACCGATCGGGGATCGACAACCCCTTCGCGTCGCGCCGCAGCTTCACCAGCTTCAACGAGCTTCTGCCCGAGGGCGGATTCAGCGTGACGGAGCTGAATGAGGTGCTGGGCGGCATCCACGCCACCCATGTGCTGCTGATCCTCGACGAGTACGACCGGGTCACCGACGAGGACTTCCGCAACAAGCTGGCGGAGCTGTTCAAGAACCTGACCGACAGCTCGATCCCGGTGACGCTGCTGGTGGTCGGTGTCGCGGAGAACCTGGACCAGCTCCTCGGCAAGCACCCGTCGATCCAGCGGTCTCTGGTGCCGGTGCATCTGCCGCTGATGACCGACGTGGAAATCGGGCGTCTCATCAACGCGGGGGCGGAGAACGCCGGCATCGCCTTCGCTCCGGACGCCGTGGACCGCATCTGCGAGTTCGTCCGGGGTCTGCCTTACTACGCCCAGCTTCTTGGCCTGCACGCCGCCCGCAGCGCGGTCAGCCGCGGTTCGACGGTGGTGGAGCGCGACGATCTCGCCTACGCCGTCACGCGCTGCCTCCAGGAGGCGGAGCGCGGCATCGTGGACTCCTACGCCCGCGCGCTGGCCGCCGAACGCCGCGCCGAGCTGGAGGATGTGCTGCTGGCCTGCGCCTTGTGCCCGGCGGACGCCTACGGAACCTTCGATCCGAAGGAACTGGCCGGACCGGGCGGTTCGCCGCCGACGAAGGAGGCGCTCGGCATTCTGGAACGCCTCTGCCGGGAGGAGTATGGCGGCGTGCTGGCTCCGGTGGTCGAGCCGGGCTGGACCCGCTACCGCTTCCGCAATCAGATGATGCGCCAGTATGTGCTGATGCGGCAGGCCCACGAGCGCGGCCAGATCTGACCGTCCATCCACGGCAGACCGGTCCGGGGAGGCCCCTTTCCGCTGACAGGCGGGGAGGGGCCTTCGTGCGTTCCGGCTTCGTCCTCTCCGACGGGTTGCCTTCCGCCGCTCAGCGCGAATCGAGCCAAATCGCCAAAAAGACCGCGCCGGCGACCAGTCCGCACAGGACGGACACGATGGCGAGGCTGCGCAGGAACTGGCGCATCTCCCCTTGCTTCCAGGCGCTTCGCGCCAGAAGCAACAGGTAGCCGACGGCTGCGCCGCCGATCATTGTCCACATCGAACCATGCACCGCCGTCGTTGGAACCGCTCCCCCCGCATGGTGCTATAACCTACGGTGGGGTGGCTGCGGCGATCATAGGACGTGCAGGGCAAGGGGCGGATGCGCTTCTTCGGCATGAGTGCCTCCTGTCCGTTTGGGGTCGGGAACTTTCGGCAACCCTCATGAATCGGGCGTCCCTTTCCCGCATCCAAAGCGTGCGCCCGCTTGCAAGAAAGGGGTAGAAAAACTGGAAGTTACCCATTCGATTGGGGATGTCGATTACTTTAAAAGATACGCAGTAATCCATGATTAAAAGTAGCTTTGCGCATATGCCTAATGCGTTCTTCTTTTAATCCCACAGAGTGGTACCGTATTGCACGACACAGGGGTAAGGTCATCCAAAATATCGGCACGTCAATGCCATCGGTGGGGCACGGGTGGGGAAACCTCGGGTGATTGGTAGCCTACAAGATTGCCCAGGGAGTCAGAGCAATTTTCCAAAAATCGCGGGAGCTGACCAATGGAACCAGTGCGTGCTTTTCTGATCGACTCCAACAAGCTGTTCCGCGAAGGCCTTAAGAGGCTTCTCGAAGCTTCACCCTTTCAGATTGCCGCCGAGGCGGGGAACCTGCGCGAGGCGCTGAACTCCGTGGAGAATGGCCTGCGTCCGCAGCTCATCCTGCTCGATCTGGTGAACGGGGGCGAGGAGGAGGCCGACGGCATGCGGCGCCTGCGCGCGCAGCTTCCCGACGCGCGCATGGTCATCCTGACCAGCGACCTGTGCACCCGCCGTCTCGCCAACGCGCTGGAGGCCGGAGCCGACGGCTATCTGATGAAGGATCTGTCGTCCGATGCGCTGGCGCAGTCGTTGCGCCTCGTGATGATGGGCGAGAAGGTGTTTCCGACCCACCTCGCCGCTCTGTTGATCTCCGGCCGGGTGAACGGGAATGGCACCGACATGCCGGTGTCGCGCAAGGGCCTGTCCCAGCGGGAGGTGCAGATCCTGCGCTGCCTGCTGAACGGCGACAGCAACAAGATGATCGCCAACCACCTGAACATCACCGAGGCGACGGTGAAGGTCCATTTGAAGAGCCTGCTGCGCAAGATCAACGCCTCCAACCGCACCCAGGCGGCCATCTGGGCGCTGAACAACGGCATTGGCGGGGAGTTGGCAGGGGCAGGAGCGGTGACCGCGGCGGCGGCTCACCAGTAACCGCACTCCCGCGATCAACCCCACCGGTGCAGGCGCCGGGCCGGCCTGTCATCCCCATTTCGGGTGGCTGGCGGGTCCGGCGTTTTTTCCATGCGCGGCCGCAGGGCGGTACCGCAGGCCGCCGGATTGCGTTCCGATGGGCGGCATCCGGGCGGAAGCCATTGCTCAGGCAGAAAATATCCCGGCACGGTGGCCGGGATTCTTTCGGTTGATCGGGTTGAAACGAGTCCGACGAAGCGTCAGGACGTGCCGGTCCGGTGGGCCGGGGCCGCGTGCATGTGCGGCGGCACCATGCCTTCCCGGGCGGACTGCAACGCGCCCTGCTGTCGCGCGGCGAAGACGCCGGCTTCCGTTCTGTTGCGGAAGTGCAGCTTGGACAGGACGCTGCGCACCATCGACTTGATGACCGCCTCGGACAGATCGAGCTGGTTGGCGATCGTCCGGTTGTTCAGCCCCTGGCCAAGCAGGCGCAGGGTCTCGAACTCCGGTTCCGACAGCCTTGGCAGCAGCGTCAGCCGGATCTCATCGACGCCCAGCCGGGACAAGAACTGCTTGGGCATCAGACAGTGCCCCTCCAGCCCCAGATCCAGCAGTTCGTTAATGCGGTCCACGTTGATGTCCTCGAACACCCACGCATCGGCGAAGGCCAGGATGTGTGCGGCGTCCAGCAACTCCCGCGACGACAGCACCACGACGATCCGCGACCGGCGTGACAGCCGCAGATACACCATCGGTTCGTTCTCGCGCAGCGCGGTGAACTGCTGAAGGCCGATCAAGATCGCATCGGGCGTCAGCGTGCTCTGCGTCAGTTCCGATATGTCGTGGAAGACGGTCACACGATGGCGACCGGCCCGGTCGAGCGCCTGCACCACGGTGTCGGTCAGGGAATTGTTGTCGAGAATCAGGCAGACGTGCATTGGGGTCACCGCGTTGCGGGTCGAGTGCGATGCTTTCTCTTGGGCGTACTCATGGTTCATTTGCATGGGTCAGCTCTGTTTGGAGGAGGCATCCACGGCAGGCCCTTGTCGGGCATTATCGCCGCCTGTGTTTTAGGCTTGTCTTGTGCTCTCTATCCGTCGGCGCTCTGTGTCTTCGCTTAAGAGATTTCGTTTAAAGACTGCATCGAATTTCAGGCATATATCCATCAAACCTGGAAAAAAACTTGACACTGTGACAAACAGTTTATAAATTAGGCGTGTAACACGTAAATCAAACGATAGACGATCACTCAAGATCGTCAAGCGCATCTGAATGGTGATTAGATCGCTCCAAGCGATAACTCTTTTGTGACGGACTGCGCTGAAAGGCCAGTACAGGTACGTGCCGCAAGGTGGCGCATTCGCGCGGAAAAAGGACTGGCCATCCGTACAACGTGTTGCGCCGATGGGATAGGTTTTCACGCATATCGATCATTGGCATCAGCCCTTTGCGCGCGTCGGATGTCTTAAGGGGGGCGGCGTCGTGACGTTCGCATTCAAAACAACCAATCATGGAAAAAATCACGCCGACCCTTTCTTTCGTGTGAGGGCATAGTAACTAAGTCATAGTTCCCGGTTTGTTCAGTCAGCCTTCGCTGTATCGGAGGTCCGCTCCAAGCCGCAAATGACCTATGGCCCTTGTCCGGATATTGGCTCTCTTCCGAATGTGGTAGCAGTTCTCCAAGCCACGGGGCGAAAGGGTAATTGGATCGCCATCGGGGTGGCCCGGTTGGTCCGGGAGGGCCGATCCGAAGCAACGGGAAAAAGCGAAGGCGGACGGGGCCATGAAAATACTGATCGGTGACGACCATCTCCTTTTTCGTGAAGGCTTGCGCCGTCTTCTGGAGCAGCTTCACGGCGACGCGATTTTTGTCGAGGCGGGCACTTTCGACGAGGTGCTCCAGCAATGCCGAGTGGGCGGCGGGTTCGACGTGGTGCTGATGGACCTGCACATGCCGAACTGGCCGGGTTTCGATGGGCTGCGTGAGGTGCAGAGCCTGCAGCCGGGCGTTCCGGTGGTGGTGATCTCCGCCTCCGAGGCGCTGAACGACATCCGCGGCGCGCTCGACCACGGGGCCACCGGCTATATCCCGAAGTCCAGCAGCGTCAAGGTGATGATGGGCGCGCTGAACCTCGTCTTTTCCGGCGGCATCTATGTGCCCCCCGGCGCGCTCACCGCCGCGACGGCGGCCTCCGACGCCGCGCCGCGCCGCGGACGCCTGGACGGCGCGGACCGCAGCGCCTATGGCCTGACCCAGCGCCAGCGGGAGGTTCTGGATTGCCTGCGGGCGGGCAAGTCGAACAAGCAGATCGCCTACGAACTCGGCCTGTCCGAAGGCACGGTGAAGATTCACGTCACGGCGATCTTCAAGTCGCTGGGCGTCAAGAACCGCACCCAGGCGGTGATCGCCGCCGCCGCCATGGCCTCGTAAGGGGGCAGGGCCAAGGCACGGGGCAGGGCGGGAAGCAAGAACA
>NZ_WHOR01000310.1:0-6146 GCF_013340925.1 Azospirillum formosense | reverse complement strand
GTGCACCCCTTTCGACGACGCAATTTTGCCCAAATTGCGCCGGTGTTCATGCCAACGCGCCTTGGACAGACGGGCCGCCTGCCGCGATTCTGACCGCCGGCCCGTTCCCCGGTCGGAGAGTTGGAGAATCATGGTCCCACGCACTCTGCTTGTCGTCGATGACGATCCCACCCTGGAAGGCCGGGTCCAGGATGCCCTGCCGGTGTGCCGGATCGTCGCCGCGGGCGGCGTGGCGGACGCGCTGGAGGCGGTGCGGGCGCACCGGCCCCCGGTGGTGGCCCTGTCGGTCGATCTGGCCCAACTGGCGGAGTCGCCGAACGGCGGCGGCGACGGACTGGACGCCCTGTCGCTGATCCTGGGCGAGGCGCCGTCGATCAAGGTCATCGCGCTCGCCCCGCACGACCAGCGGGTGCTGGCGGTGCGCGCGGTGGCCCGCGGCGCCCACGAGGTGTGCGGCAAGCCGATCGACGCGCAGGAGTTGGCCGGGGTGGTGCAGCGCGCCTTCCGGCGCGCCGACCTGGAGCTGGAGGGGCGTCGGCTGGCCATCGGGGACGCCCCGCCGACCCTGCGCGTCCTGCGCGACGAGACGGAGCGGCGTGCCCTGCTCGACACGCTGGCCCGTTCCGGCGGCAACCTGTCGGCGACGGCGCGCCTGCTGGGGGTCAGCCGCCCGACGCTCTACAGCCTGCTGCGCCAGCACGGCATCCGCGCGGATTAACGCGGCGACGTCTCATTCGGCCCGCGAGGTGGGGTTGCCGATCATCGACAGGAACTCCCGCCGGGTGGACGGGTCGCTGCGGAAGGCGCCCAGCATCCGGCTGGTCACCATGGTGACGCCGGTCTTGTGCACGCCGCGGGTGGTCATGCACTGGTGCTGCGCCTCGATCACCACGGCGACGCCTTCGGGCTGGAGCACCTGATCGATGGCGTTGGCAATCTGCGCCGTCATCTTCTCCTGGATCTGCAGGCGCTTGGCGTAGGCCTCGACGAGCCGCGCCAGCTTGGAGATGCCGACGACGCGTTGGCGGGGCAGATAGGCGACGTGCGCCTTGCCGATGATCGGCACCATGTGGTGCTCGCAGTAGGATTCCAGCCGGATGTCGCGCAGGACGACCATCTCGTCGTAGCCGTCGGTTTCCTCGAAGGTCCGCGCGAGGATCTCTTCCGGGTCGATGGCGTAGCCGGCGAAGAACTCCTCGTAGGAACGGACCACCCGGTCCGGCGTGCCGGCCAGCCCCTCGCGCGCCGGATCGTCGCCGGCCCAGCGGATCAGCGTGCGGACGGCATCCTCGGCCTCGGCACGGGTGGGGCGCGCGGTCTCGCCATGGCTGGTGCCGGCGGGGTGGCCGGGGCCGCGGAGAACGTTGTCGGCGTGCGGAGTCTTGGAAGCCGTCACGGGGCGAAGCCTTTCGATTCCTAGTCAAACAGGTTCTGGTCACATGCGGGCCGTCGCCGCGGCACACAATGCCGGAGCCGGCCAGTCAGGTATGAATACGACCCGCTGCTTGCCCGGATCACCGGGATCTTCGAGAAAGCCGGCAGGCAGCAGGGCGGAGTATGGCGCAAGTGGGTTCGAAGGCCGCACAGTCAAGGCGCCGGGCATGGACTTTCAGCCCGCGCCGCAGCGATTGGATGCACGCCCCCGGTGGTTTTTCAACAGCGGCCGCAGAGCGACCGGCATCTGTCGCGACCGGCGTCAGTTCAGCTGGCGGGGTTGGTGCGGGCTGTCCAGCGAGAAGGCGGGGACCGCCACGTCGAAGGCCTCGCCGCCGCCCGTTTCGAACCGGTAGGAGCCGACCATGATTCCGGACGGCGTGGGAAGCGGCGTTCCGCTGGTGTATTCGAAGCTGCCGCCGGGTTCCAGCACCGGCTGTTCGCCCACCACGCCCGGTCCCCGGACCTCCTGCACGCGCCCCAGCGCGTCGGTGATGTGCCAATAGCGTGTGCGCAGCCGGACGGTCTCCTGGCCTTCGTTCTCGATCCGGACGTGATAGGCCCAGACATAGCGGCTTTCGGCGGGCATGGACTGCTCGTCGAGAAAGACCGGCTGGACGGTGACGCGGATCGCGCGGGTGACTTTCGTGTACATGGCGGCACTCCCGGCTCTGAGAATAGGGGCGGGGCAAAGCGCCTGTCCAGTGGCGGAGCGGGGGACACCCCCTCCGGATGCCCCGAAGCGGCGAGACGGGTGCGACGGCGATGCATGCGGGACACACCGGGAAGCCATGCGCAACGAGCCGGTTCCGGCCCTTTCACGATCGCTTGAACCCCCTGCCCGCCGATGATATATGCGAGGTCCCTGCAACGGCCGAAGAGCCTTGCCCATGTCTCGTCCGCACAGCATCAGCATCCGACGACGACGCCATCCCGCGCAGCGCGCGGGTGCGGCCGTCCTTGGGTCGCGTGCGGACGCTTCGGGTCTCCGCCGGCACTGATCCGGCGCTCCCCCGGCGCGGCGGCGCGATCCGCCTCCGACCACAGTCCTTTTGCCGGGAAGCCCCTGACATGATGATCTCTTTGGAAGAGCCGCGGCACGACGCGGCGATCGAGACCCTGCTCGACCGGTCCTTCGGCCCGGATCGTTTCAAGAAGACCGCCTACAAGCTGCGGGAGGGCGTCGCCCCGATCCCTGAACTCGGCTTCGTCGCCATCGAGCATGACGAGCTGGGCAACGAGATCCTGGAGGGCACGATCCGCTACTGGCCGGTGACCATCGGCGGCACGGTACCGGCGCTCCTGCTCGGCCCGATCGCGGTGTCGGACCGGCTGCAGGGTGGCGGGCTCGGCAGCAAGCTGATCCGGATGAGCCTGAACAAGGCGGCGGCCTTGGGTCACCGGGCGGTGATCCTGGTCGGCGACGCGCCCTATTACGCGCGGTTCGGCTTCACGCGGGAGCTGACGCTGGACATGGCGCTGCCGGGTCCGGTTGATCTCGACCGCTTCCTGGGTCTGGAACTGGTCCCCGGCGCCCTGGCCGGCGCTGCCGGCATGGTCACCGTCCCGACGGTGGACGAGGGTTATGGAGTGCCCGCGAACGAGGACGTTCGGCAGGAGGCCGGCGGCACCGCCTTGTTTCCGCGACTGATCTCGCCGCTGGTGTCGGTTTTCGCCGCTTCCCCGCGGGAACTTGCCGAATCCCGCCTGTGGCATGCTCGAACCGCTTGAAAGCGGCGAAAGCGTCGCCTATAAACATGCGGCGCGCGGGTGTAGCTCAATGGTAGAGCAGAAGCTTCCCAAGCTTACGACGAGGGTTCGATTCCCTTCACCCGCTCCAACATCTCCTTAAAATTCAGACGTCTGCTGGACCCCTGACATTCAGGGCGCACCGATATACGGAGTGGCCGCGGACACTGGTCCGGCGGCCTGATCCCCGTTCTGAAGCCGGCGTTTACCGGTGCTTGCCGTTGTTGGATGTCAGAGCCCCCACCGCAGCGCCGGCCGCGCCGCCGATCACGCCGCCCATCACGGCGCTGCCCCCCGTCAGGGCGCCGACCGCAGCACCGCCCGCGGCGCCGATGGCGCCACCCGACAGCGTGCGCTGTTCGCGGTGGCTGAGGTTCGAGCAGCCCGTCAGAACAAGGCCCCCAACCACGATCACTGCCAGTTTCTTCACCATGATCCTACCCGTTTTCTTCCCTGCATTCTTGGATGCCGTCAGCCTCGGAGGCCAGCGGTCAAGCCTGCGCTTGCGTCGCATGCTTACGGAATGAACACGCATTTGCGTGTGACTATTCCGGGGCAGAAAACCATCCCTTTCATCTCAAAGAGAGTGGGGTCGGATCGTCGCCGTCCCTCGAAATAGGGACTCGGGATCGCCCTGCAAAGCTAGGAGGGCGGTGCTTGGCTAACAGTCGATAACTGTAACTATATTCTGGTTATTAATTTTTCACCATTTCCCCGCGTCGAAGGGTTGCATGGATCCGGGGGCGTTTCCCCTTTACTTCATTCAGGGCGCGTGGAACGTTCAGTGTCCTAACGACCTGCGCGACATCAAGGACGCAGGCCCATCGGAAACGTCCCAGGATGCCCTCCATGCTGCATCTTTCCAGACCGCAGGCGCTTGCCACTCTCCCGGCGAGCCGCCCGAGTGACCGCCGTGAACGGCACCCGTTGCAGCCGGTCAGCGCCCATCCTTGCGCGCCGACCTTCGAGCGCTCGGATGCGGCGATCCATCCAGCGGTTCCGGCGGCCGTCCCAGCGGCTGCCCAACCCATGTCTCCGGCTCGTCCGGGATTCAGCGGGGAACCGCTGGCCCGTGTCATCCGCTTGGCGACCACTGGTGTGTGGGTGGTGAAGCGCCATGGCCGGATGCTTGAAATCGACGGACGGCTGCACTGGAACTGCCCGCGCACGCTCGCGTCGGACGCCGAGCGCGCCGGTGTTGCCCTGTCCGATCTGGTCGTGAACACCGGCCACCAGCTTCGGGCCGGTGGTTGAAAAAAGAAAGGAGCGGCGCCCGCCGGTGCCGCTCCCTCGCCTGGTCCGGTCCGGATGGAAGTGCCGGTCAGCGCTCCATCGTCACGGCCTTGATGGTCTCGACGCGGATCTCCTCCGTCAGCCTTTCCTTGTAGGCGGCGAATTCCGGGGTGGTCTTGACCTTGTAGGAGCGGGGGTGCGGCAGATCGATGGGGATGTCGCACTTGATGCGGCCGGGGCGGGCCGACATCACCACGACGCGGCTGGCCATGAAGATGGCCTCGTCGATGTCGTGGGTGACGAACATCACCGTCTTGCGGTCGGCCTCCCAGATGCCCAGCAGCAGCTCCTGCATCAGCTCGCGCGTCTGGTGGTCCAGCGCGCCGAAGGGCTCGTCGAGCAGCAGCATCTTCGGGTCGTTGGCCAGCGCGCGGGCCAGCGCCGTGCGCTGCTGCATGCCGCCGGAGAGTTGGGCCGGGTGGTGGTTCTCGAAGCCCTTCAGCCCGACCTGGGCCAGGAAGCGGTCGGCGATCGCCAACTGCTCCGCCCGCGGCAGGCCGCGCTCCCGCAGGCCGAAGCAGACGTTGTCGCGCACGGTCAGCCAGGGGAACAGCGTGTAGGACTGGAACACCATACCGCGGTCCGGGCCGGGGCCTGACACCGCCTTGCCCTCCAGCAGCACCTCGCCGGCGCTCGGCGTCTCCAGCCCGGCGACGATGCGCAGCAGCGTGGACTTGCCGCAGCCGGACGGCCCCAGGATGGTGATGAAGTCGTTGTCGGCGACCTCCAGGCTCGTCGGCATCAGCGCGCGGGTGGGCGCCGTGTTGTTGCGGCTGGGGAAGGTCTTTTCGACGTTGCGGATGGACAGCTTGCTCATGGCCGGCGCTTATCGTCCTTTGGCCCACGGGAAGAGACGGGCGTTGAGCGCCCGGAACAGCAGGTCGGTGATCAGCCCGATCACGCCGATGACGAAGATGCCGAAGATCATCTGGCCGGTGTCGAGAAAGCGCTGGGCGTCGATGATCATGTGGCCGATGCCGCGCGACGCGCCCACCAGCTCCGCCACGATCACGTAGGTCCAGGCCCAGCCGAGCACGAGGCGCAACGCCTCGAAGATCTGCGGCGAGGCGGCGGGCAGCAGGACGCGCAGCACCACGCCATCGCGCTTGGCGCCCAGCGTGTAGGCGGCCTCCACCAGATCGCTGCGGATGCCCGACACGATGACCGTCACCATGATGACGAGCTGGAAGACCGAGCCGATGAAGATGACCAGGACCTTCTGCAGCTCGCCGACGCCCGCCCACAGGATCAGCAGCGGGATGAAAGCCGAGGCCGGCAGGTAGCGGGCGAAGGACACGAAGGCTTCGAAGAAAGCCTCCACCGGCTTGAAGGCCCCCATCAGGATGCCCAGCGGCACCGCCAGGGCGGCGGCCATGGCGAAGCCGGCGAAGACGCGCCAGACGGTGACGGCGATGTCCTCGGCGAAGCCGAACTCCCGGAACAGCGCGATGCCCGCCGTCAGCGTGTCGCCGGGCGAGGCCAGGAACAGCGGCTTCACGAAGCCGCCGTAAGTGGCGATGCCCCAGCCCAGGAAGAACAGCACGAAGCAGGCGATGCCCAGCACCGTGCGCAGCGCCGGAGCGACCGGCTTCAGCGGAGTGAAGAGGGGGGACATGGGATTGGTGGACCGTTGTCGGTGTCTTATGAGAACACGGGCCCCCACCCTAACC
>NZ_WHOR01000030.1:0-33847 GCF_013340925.1 Azospirillum formosense | reverse complement strand
CCTCCAGCCCTGGGAGATTCGAATGAGCGACGTCGCCATGGACCATGTCCGCGCCTTCATCGCCAAGACCCGCGTCGCCGAGATGACGGCGAAGGGCTGGCGCGTGGTCGGCCCCGGCGAGGAAGGCTCCCTGCTGATGGAAGGACCGCAGTTTGGCGGCGCGCCGGTGCGCCTGTCGGCCTTGGTCAACGATCTGTTCGATGATCTGGTCGCCCAGGCGCTGGAGCGCGCCGACCGCATCGACCATGCCGCGGGCCGGCTGCCGCGCGCCGCGTGACGGGCTACGCCCGGCGCACCGTACCCCGCAAAGGATGTACCCCGCCCGGCGGGACGGCCTGTTAACGTCCCGCCGTGGCGGCTTAAGGCTTGCGAACGCCGCCGTGAGGCTCCGCTTCCCTCCTGCCTATGCTGGTCCGGTCGCTACGACCTTCGACGGAAGTCCTTGAAAAGACACAAAGCCTCAGAGAAGCGCCTGCTTTCCTAAAGGAAAGTGGTAATACTTACGGATAAAATCTCCCTATATTTGTCGGTCGCGGGATTACCCCTCAAGACACCAGCCCCACAAAGCCCCCGTTAGTAAGTCGTTAACCGGGACATGGCCAAATAGAGACATCACGAACACACAAGACAAAACGGAGTTTTAAAATGCTGATCGCCACCACCACCGAACAGATTACCTCGTCCTCTCGCGTTCACATCGCCCTGGTCGATGAGTTCATCCAGCTGGCGCTGAACCGGATCGACGGCCAGAACGACCCCTTCGTCCGCGAAAGCCTCGCCGACCTGCTGTCCACCCTGCGCGAGGAGCGGTCCGGCTACCTGGACCTGCTGAACGCCGCGATGCTGGCCAAGGCCGCCTGAGGGTCCCGGACAACCCAGGCATAAGTACCGCGTGGTGGCGATGAGGTCGGGGCCTTCAACAAGTCCCGACCGTCAGCCCACCGAATCAGTCAGCCACCTATTTTCCTCAAGCTTCATCCGCCTGCGCGGCCAGCGCTGCGATCGCATCGCCGGTAAGACGGTAGGGAAGCCACTCCTCCATTTGTTTGAAGCCGATGCGCAGATAGAAATCGCGCGCCGGGTTCCAGTGCAGCACATTCAGGTCGACACGGCGACAGCCCCGCTCATCCGCCAGTTTCGCCACCGTCGCCAGCAGCTTGCGGCCCACGCCATAGCGCCGCGCTTCCGGGGTGACGTAGAGATCCTCCACGAACAGGCCGGCCCGCCCTTCCCAGGTGGAATAGTTGCGGAAGCACAGCGCGAAGCCGACGGGCTCCCCGTCCAGCTCCGCGATCAGCGCCTCGAACACCGGACGCTCGCCCCAGCCGTCGCGCCGGAAGTCCGCCTCGCTCGCCTTCACGGCGTGGGGTTCATTTTCGAACACGGCGAGTTCCCGGACGAAGCGGAGGATGGTCGGGCAATCGGCCTCGATGGCCGGACGGACGGTCACGGTGGGCATGGCAACTCCAAATCTCACGATGGCGAGACGATAGCCGTGCCGGCCACACGGCAACAACCGCTTTGCCATCCGCCGCAGGTGGGCCTAGGCTGCGCGCCATGCGGGACATCCAGACCATCGGTGGCTTTACCGTCCGCGAAGCCCGGCCCGGCGAGCGCCACGCCCTGCTGGCCCTGGTCGCGCGGATCGATGCGGAAAGCGACTTCCTCCTGCGCGAACCCGGCGAACGGCCCTTCTGGGCACGCGATCTCGCCGCCTTCCAGGCGTCCGGCAACTCCACCATCTTCGTCGCCGAGGTTGCCGGGAGCCAATCCCCGGACCTCATCGGTTACCTGAGCGCCTATGGCGGGCGGTTCCGCCGCAACCGCGGCACGGTGACCCTGGCGGTCGGGGTGCGGCGCGCCTGGAACGGACGCGGCGTCGCGACCGCGCTGTTCGCCACGGCGGAGGCTTGGGCGCGGCGGACCAGCGCGCACCGGCTGGAACTCACCGTGGCCGAAAGCAACAGCCGTGCCCTGTCCCTTTACGAACGGCTCGGCTTTCTCGACGAGGGGCTGATGCGCGACGTCCTGCGCGTCAACGGCGCGTGGCGCAGCGAGCGGCTGATGGGCAAGATCATCGGGGCGGACGGCGTTCCGGAATGGTCCGCTCCGGCCCCCGACCCGACCGTCGAGGCGCCACGCCAAGCGCGGATCGGACGGCTGGAGATCCGCCCTGCCCTGCCCGCGGACGCCGCCGCCTATCTCGCCTACGACCACGCGGTGCGCGGCGAGACCCATTTCCTGATGCGCAGCGCTTCCGAATCCCTGCCGGACGTCGCGGCGGCCCGGCGCTTCCTCGCCGAACAGAGGATCGGCGACCGGACGGCGACCCTGCTGGCCATCGCGGACGGAACCATCGCCGGGTCGCTGTCGCTGTGGACCGGCGCCTACGCCCGCACCGCGCACGAGGCCGGTCTGGGGCTGGCGGTGCGCCGGGACTTCTGGGCGCTGGGCGTCGGCGGACGCCTGATCGCCACGGCGGACCTCTGGGTGCGGGCGCGGCGGCTGCACCGGCTGTCGCTCTGGGTGTTCGGCCACAACGGCCGCGCCCGGCGCTTCTACGCCAGGCACGGCTTCCAGGAGGAGGCGGTGGCCCGCCGCCACAGCCTGATCGACGGGCGGCTGGCCGACCAGCTGTCGATGGCCAAGCTCTATGGAGCCAGGCCGTAAAGGAAGGGGCGCTACGCCACCCCCGCCGCTGCCGCCGTCCCTCCCGCGGCCAACTCCTCGAACCGCGCCAGATAGCGTTCCGTCATGCCGTCCAGCGAGTAGCGGGCGCGGGCGACGGCGCGGCAGGCGTCGGGGTCCAAGCCCTCGCAGTCCTCAATGGCGCGGGCCATCTCCTCGGCGTCCTTGACCAGGAACCCGGTGACGCCAGGTTCCACGAGATCGGCCAAAGCTCCGGTCGGGAAGGCCACAACCGGGGTGCCGCAGGCCAGCGCCTCCAACGCCGCGACGGGGGTCGGTTCCGACATCAGGCTGGGCGCCAGCAGGCAGCGCGCCGCCCCCAGCATCCAGCGCTTGCGCCCGAAGCCGATCCGCCCGAGGAAGCGGCGCTTGGGGTCCAGCCGCGGCCGGATCTCCTCCTGGAGGTAGCGCTGCTCCTCGGCACCACGGGACAGGCCGCCGCAGAGAAGAAGCTGCATGTCGATCTGCCGCGCCGCGTCCAGCGCGATATGGAAACCCATCTCCGGCTCGAGATCGCCCAGGCAGACGGCGAAGCGGCGCTTCGGCACGCGGATGTGCAGACGGTCGACCGCCACCCCGATCTCCAGCGGCGGCAACAGGGTCAGCTCCGGCGAGGCCCCCCGCACCTGCGCGGCGGACACCGGCTGGAGGTGCAGCTTCGCCCGCCGCGAGATCAGGGCCTCCGGCCGGTAGCGGTCCAGCGGCAGATAGAGCGTCGCCATGACCGGAACGTCCTGCGGCGGCAGCAACACGTCGAAGTCCCGGACATGGATGTGGACGAGGTCGGGCGCGTGGTCCTCCACCGCTCCGGCGACCACGGTGGCCACGCGCCTCAGAACGGCGGCCTGCGCCCGCTCGTCCGGCGCCTGCCCATGCGCGCCGCCATGGACGCGCGCCAGAGGGATGAGCGTCCCGGCCACAGCCGAATCCTCCGGCGCGATGACGACGGAGCGGTGCCCGGCGCGGACCAGGGCGGCGTCGATGGCGCCGGCCACCTGCTCCGCCGTGCCTTCATTCTCCGGATCGGCGCCGACCGGCGCGAAGGGGGAAGCCACGGTGAGAATGGTCAATGCCATCGCGCGGCCTCCGGCAAATGAAGGCCCAAAGGGGCGCCGACGCTTGGGTGACGTTCTCCTGCCGGTCTGTTCCTACGCATCGCCGCTTCGTTCATCCCATGTCCCTGTGGTGTTATTCATTGGAACTTATTGTCTGACGCACGCTCTTCTTTCTCTCCGACATCTTGGCGGCCTGGAGAAAAGCTGGAATCGGGACAGTCCTGTTGCCATTGCCCCGTTATTGTTTTCTACGAAAATGCGCCGCCGGTAACCGGGGTATTGGAAGTGGATCGACTCGCGGAAGGGATAGCCGTCCTGCACCGGGTTGCCGACCTCGGAACCGGGAACCCGACCGGACGGTCAGGACGCCAAGGGCGGCTTACTTCCAACAGAGGCAAGCCGGGCAACCGGGGAACGCCGGATCAATCGTCGCCGCCCCCCTTGATGTCGAGGATGGAGCGCAACTCCCGCACCCGCCGTTCCGCCGTGTGCTCCTCCAGAACGCGTGCCCGCGCGCGCTGGGCCAGCGTGGCCAGATGGCCGCGCGGCAGCATCATCGCCGTGGTCACGTCGTCGGTTTCCCGCGCGACCAGGATGTCGCGTCCCGGCTCGAAGAAGGTGCCGATCCCCTCCCATTCGTCGGAGATCACCGGAACGCCGCAGGCCGCCGCCTCGAACAGCCGGACGGACGGGCACCAGCCCATCGCCTTCAGGGATTGGCGCGTCACGTTCAGCGTCAGGGTGGAGGAGCAGAAGAAGGCCGCATGCTCCGCCGGGGGCAGATGCCGGACGCAATGGACGTTGGCGCCCCAGGCTGCGTCGTCCGGGTAGCCGCCGCCGGCCAGGACGAACCGCCGCCGCCCCAGCCGCCGGGCTGGCTCGATGAACAGCGTCTCCAGCGCCGCCCGCCGATCCGCGACCCAGGCGCCGAGATGGCAGAGGTCGCCGAGATAGCGCCGCACCGGGTCGGCGGGACGGTGCAGATCCGGGTCGACCCAGGCGTAGAGCGGCGCCACGAACCGCGCGCCCAATTGCGTCTTCAACGCCTCCAGCGCCTGCCCGCCGGTGCTGCTCAGCACGGTGTCGAATCCGCCAAGCCCCTCCGGCGGAAGATAGCCCGGCCGCTCCCCGGATTCGGAGCGGGACAGGGTGATGTGCGTGTCGAGATCGTAATAGACCGTCCTCTGGGCCTTGGACCCCAACACGAGGTGGGAGGCCGCCGCTCCGTCCGCACAACCGGAGGTCACCATCGCGACGTCCGCCTCATCGGCGTGGCGCTGCGCCGCCGCCGCCACATCCTCCCAGCGGTCGTAGAGCAGAAGCTCCCCGCCGGGGATGTCCCACAAATCGCGGTGCTCCGCCCGCCCGGGCGTGTCGCGCTCCAGGAAGACGACGCGGTTGCCCCGCCGCGCCAGGGCCTTGACCAGCCCCCGCCACAGGGTGGCGTGCCCGTTGTTCCAGGAGGAACTGATGGATTGTCCGAAGATGATGATTTTCATGATGTTGGCGCCATGCCTCCGCCCCCGAGCCTCCATCCCGATGGCCCTTCCGGAACAACGTGCCCCGTCCGATGGTGTTCCGGGCGCGGAACCACGCGGAGGGGGTGCCCCACGGGTTCGCCGCCTGAACCGGCACGCCGACTTTTCCCTGCCAGAGCTGCATCCATTGCGTGCAGGTTCCGGAAACCACCGTGCTGTGAAAAAATTTGCATTAAAATGTCGTTCAACCACCTTGACGGGATATGAGAGAATAAAGACGCGAGAGAAGGAATTCATTCAATCGTATGACAACCCTTCACCGACGCCCAGAACAACCCAGGCACCGGGAACACATCATGCGCAAGACTCTTCTTCCTGCCGTACTTGCGATGGCAAGCGGGATGGCTCTGTTCAGCACGCCTGCCGCCGCCTGCAATGACGAGTCGTATATCGGCACCATCTGCACCTTCGCGTTCGACTGGTGCCCGCGCAACTACATCCCGGCCGATGGCCGGACGCTGGCGATCAACCAGTATCAGGCGCTGTTCGCCCTGGTCGGCTTCACCTACGGCGGCGACAAAGCGAACACCTTCGGCATCCCCGACCTGCGCGGCCGCGCCGCCATCGGAACCGGGACCGGCCCCGGCCTGACGAACATCGCCATCGGCGCCAAGGTCGGCCAGCAGGAGCTTCTGCTGTCGGCGGCCCAGGTGCCGCTGCAGCCGCACACCCACGCCGCCACCTTCACCGGCACGGGCGGCGGCTCGGGCGGCTCGACCACCGTCCCCTTCACCGGCACCGTCAGCGTTCCCATCACCAACGGCGGCAACCCGGTGTCGGCCCCGACCTCGGGCACCGTCTATCTCGGTGACGCCTCGGTCAACGACGGCGGCCTCGGCATCACGCTGACGGGGCCGTACAACACCAGCGGCCCGGGCACCGGCGCCAAGGTCGCCGGCACGGCCAGCGGCAGCATCACGGTTCCCAACACCGGCATCACCGGCGGCACCGTGACCGTGGCCCCCGCGTCGGCCGGCGCCACCCAGAAGGTTTCCACCCAGTCCCCGGCGATCGGGCAGACCGTCTGCATCGTGGCCAACGGCCTGTACCCGAACCGTCCGTAACGGGTCCCGGAAGAAAAACCGAACACTCCAACGCCGAGGACACATCATGCGCAAGATCATCCTCTCCGCCGCCTTTGCGATGACGAGCGGCTTGGCTCTGTTCAGCACGCCCGCCGCCGCCTGCAACGTGGAGCCGTACATCGGCACCATCTGCACCTATGCGTTCGACTGGTGCCCTCAGGGCTATGTGGTGGCCGACGGCCGGACCCTCGCGGTCCGCGAGAACCAGGGCCTGTTCGCCCTGATCGGCTACCGCTACGGCGGCAACAACGCGGACCTCTTCGGCATTCCCGACCTGCGCGGGCGCGCCGCCATCGGCACCGGGACCGGTCCGGGCCTGACGAACATCGCCATCGGCGCCAAGGTCGGCCAGCAGGAGCTTCTGCTGTCGGCGGCCCAGGTGCCGCTGCAGCCGCACACCCACGCCGCCACCTTCACCGGCACGGGTGGCGGTTCGGGCGGCTCGACCACCGTCCCCTTCACCGGCACCGTCAGCGTGCCCATCACCAACGGGGGCAACCCGGTGTCGGCCCCGACCTCGGGCACCGTCTATCTCGGCGACGCCTCGGTCAACGACGGCGGCCTCGGCATCACGCTGACGGGACCGTACAACACCAGCGGCCCGGGCACCGGCGCCAAGGTCGCCGGCACGGCCAGCGGCAGCGTCACGGTTCCCAACACCGGCATCACCGGCGGCACCGTGGCGGTCGCCCCCGCATCGGCCGGCGCCACCCAGAAGGTCTCCACCCAGTCCCCGGCGATCGGGCAGACCGTCTGCATCGCCACCGTGGGCCTCTACCCGAACCGTCCGTAACGCCGTCGCGGGCGGCCCTCCCCCACGGGAAGGGGCCGCCCGCCGCTGCGCTTACCAGTAGATCATAGCGTCGGCGTAGAGCCCGCGCAGGTCCTCCTCCGTCACCGGACGGGGGGCGATGGTCAGCAGCCGTTGCTGGGCCATCGCGCCGCGCACCAGATCCGGGATGTCCGCCGTGCCGTAGCCGAGCGCCGACAGGCCGTTGGGCAGATGGGTGGCGCGCATCATGGCGATCAGCCGGGCGGCCAGAACGGCGCCGCCGTCCGCCGGGGACACGTCACGCACCTCCGCCCCCAGCGCCTCGGCGGCGCGCAGATGGCGCTCGGGCTCGGCGGAGCCGGTGAAGCGGAAGGCGGCCGGCGCGTTCAGCACCACCGAGATGCCGTGCGGCACCATCGGGTTCGCCTTCTCGTAGCCGAGCGCCGTGAAATGGTGGTTCATCCCGGCGACGGAATAGGACATGGCGTGCGGGATGTGCACCCCCGCGTTGCCGAAGGCCAGACCGGCCAGAGTCGCCGCGAACATCAGGGCGTCGCGCGCCTCCTCGTCCGCCGGGTCGTTGACGGCGCGCTCAAGATACTGCCCGCCGAGCCGGATCGCCTGGAGGCTGCCGATGTCCGACCAGGGGTTGGCGCCCTGGTAGGGCGGGCGCGGGTTGGCCGCGTCGGGCTTCGGGCGGGAGCGGTAGGAGCGCGCGGTGTGGCTCTCGATGGCGTGGGTCAGCACGTCGAAGCCGGTGGAGGCGATGACGCCCGGCGGCAGGCTGTCGATGGTCGCCGGGTCGACCAGCGCCAAGTTCGGCCGCAGATAGCGGGAGGAGATGCCCGTCTTCACCCGCATCTCGACATGGTCGAAGATGGCGACGCCCGTCGTCTCGCTGCCGGTGCCGCAGGTCGTCGGGCAGGCGATGTGCGGCTTCACCGGGCCGGGCACCGGGCGCCCCTCGCCCAGCGGCTTGTTGACGTAGGCGAGGAAGTCGGCCGGGTGGGTGGCGTAGAGGTTGGCCGCCTTGGCCGTGTCGATCACCGACCCGCCGCCGACGGAGACGTAGCCGTCGAATTGGCCGTCGCGGGCGAAGTCCGCCGCCTCCAGGAAGGACGCGCTGGTCGGCTCCACCGCGCAGCGGTCGTAGACGGCGACGTCCAGCCCCGCCGCCTTCAGCGACTCAAGCGCCGCCGCGAAGGGCGCGATTTCGGCCACATGGGGGTCGGTGAACAGGGCCACCCGGCGCATGCCCATGGCCTTGGCGTCGGTCCCCGCCTCCGCCAGCATGCCGCGGCCGAACTTCATCGACGCGGCCTCCACCGTGAAGCCGCTGTCACCGTTCGGCAGGATGGGATGGGCGATGGGGCTGGTCATGGCTGCGGGCCTCCCTGGCTTGGCTTTTCTGTGTTCGTTGCCATCATCGGAACGCGAGAGGGGGGCGGCTGTCAACCCGACCGTTCGCTCAAGAGACTGTTTGCCCTCCCTGCGGTGCGGCGCCCTGGAGCCGCCGGTAGAGATAGCCGACGCCGATCAGGCTCAGCCCCAGCCCGAGGAAGGACGCGACGCGGTAGAGTCCGCCCAGCTCGGCCATGTCGCTGAGGAAGACCTTGGCGACCACCGCCAGGATCAGCGCCATCGCGGCGTGGCGCAGCCAGCCCAGCCGGTACCGCAGGGCGGCCACCAGCATGAGCACCGCCGCCACCAGGAAGCCGACGGAGTAGCCGTACCATTCGGCGTCCGGCAACTCCGGGCCGGAGAGCACCGGTCCCTGGAAGGCGTGGCGGATCTCCAGCGCCAGATTGGTGCCGAGCAGAACCAGAGGCAACAGCGCGATCCACGGGCGCAGGCGGGCCGGCAGCGGCTCCACCCACAGGAACAGCAGCCCGAGCAGGGCCGGAAGCCCGTAGGCGAGCAACAGCGTGTTCGCCACCGGCCAGGACCCCACCGCCTCGCCGCTCCACAGCGGGTTCAGGGCGACGAGATGCAGCGCCGCCGCCTGAAGCGCCGCCAGCCCGGCCAGGATGCGCCGCCCCCACACCGCCACCGGCCGCGTCCGCCAGCGCCGCCCCGTCGCCAGCAGCAGGGCCAGCGCCAGCCAGACCAGCGTGTGCAGCGCCACCTCGCGCAGCGTGTCGGGCGGCTCGTCCAGCGTGCCGCGGGTCAGCGCCTGAATGCCGAGTGACAGCAGCAGCGTGACGAAGGCCAGCCCGCCGGCCTCCAGCAGAGCGACCACCCCATCATCGCCCTTGCCGTCCGGCGCGGAGCGCAGCCAATGGGCGGCGAGGAAGAAGCCCGCCGCCGGCAGGCCGTAGCCGTAGACGATCCAGCCGAGCCCGTCTTCCCCATACTCCAGCACGGACGGGTTCAGCGCCAGCCGGACCAGCACGGCGCCCGCCACCAGCAGGATCACCGCGCGCAGCGAGCGCAGGCCCATGCGCCGCTCCAGCCACGCCAGCACCGGCACCTGGGCGGCCAGCGCCACCGTCAGCCACGCCTCGCGCAGCATCATGACGGCGCCGAGGCTGAGCGCCCCGACCGCCCCGGCGGCGAAGGCGGCCAGACCGAGACTGACGCCCGGCTGGTGGCGGTGGCGGGCCAGCGGGCCGGTTCCGGCGACCAGCAGCGCCGCCAGCGCCAGGCTCGCCACGGGCCACAGCGTGTCGGCCTGGGGCGGGTCCAGCCGCCAGTAGGCGAGCGCCAGAAGCACCCCCGGCATCCAGGCCGCCAGCGACGACCACAGCGCCGCCCGCGCCGACCGCCACAGGGCGATGAAGCCGCACATCCCGTAGAGCAGGGCGAAGCCGCCCACCGCCCACAGGAACCGCCCGGACTGGAACGGCAGCCCCGCGCCCGGCGGCGGCACGATGGGATGCCCGTCGGCGGTGACGGCGGGCGGCGGCAGCGGCCAGCGCGGCACCGGCCAGCCGGCGAAGGCGAGCAGAACCGCCAGCGCGCCGATCCAGGCGACGCCGGCGATCCGCTCGATCCGCCGCCCCGCTGCGACGCAGAGCAGCCCGAACAGGGCGAGCATCACCAGCGAGCCTGTGCGATGGCCGTCCACGGTGACGAGCATCGCCATCAGCAGCCCCAGCACCGCCACCGCCGCGACGGCCAAACGGTCGGCGCGCGGGCGCCCTTTCCAGCGCAGCATGTCGAACAGGGTGGTGCGCGGCATGGCCTCGACCGGCCCGGCCAGCAGAGCGGGCATCAGGAACAGCCCGGCGGTCAGCAGCAGGTAGATCCCCACCGGCAGGGCGTCGCCGGGGTTCCAGCCGCCGACGTACCAGACCGGCACCCAGCCCGCCGCCCCGACCAGCGTGCCCAGCCCCAGCCAGCGCCAGCCGCGCCACAGCACCACCGTCATGCCGGCGCCCGACAGGGCCAGCAGATAGGCGAACAGCCCCCAGGCCGATCCCCCGATGGACGAGACCAGCAGCGGCGTCGCGAAGCCGCCGAGCAGGCCCAGCGCCGCGATGTAGGGACCCTGCAACAGCGACAGCGCCATCCCCAGCGCCGCCAGCCCGCCGAGCAGCGCGAAGGCCAGCGGCGGGGCGAACAGGTCGTAGAGCACATAGCCGCCATAGACGCTGGCGAAGCCGGTGAACAGCCCGGCCGCGGTCAGGGCCGGGGGCACCGGATCGCGGCCACCCGTCTCCGCCCCTCCGCCGCGCTGGCGCAGCCATTCCCCGCCGACCATCAGCGCCGCGGCGGACAGCAGGCCGAGCGTGACGCGCACGCCGGGGCCGAGCCAGCCCTGCTCGATCGACATCTTGATGAAGAAGGCCGCCGCCAGGGCGAGCGTGGCCCCGCCGAGCCAGATCAGCCAGCGCCCGGCCAGCGCGTCCTCCAGCCGGCTCCACACGGACAGCGGGGGTGGCGAGGGCTCCGGCAGTGGTGGGATCGGCGGCGGTTCCGGCGGAGCCTCCACCATGACGGCGGTGTCCGCGGCGGGAGCCTCGACCGGCGCGGGATCGACCGTCACCGGCCCCTGCACCCGCTCCAGTGCCTGCCGCAGCCGGGCGATCTCGCGCTCCTGCGCCGTCAGCCGGCGGTTGAACCGGTGAGCGACGATGGCTCCGATCAGCACCAGAAGAATGACGTCCATGTCCGACCGCCCCGGCTTCGCTTGCGTTCGCGCAACGATAGCGGTCAGGCGCCGGGCTTGTCTCTCTGACCTGTGGAGGCATCCAAACGGCTCATCAGCGTCAGCGCGTCGTCGACGGCGTGGAAGTCGGCCGTGTTGTCGAAGACGCACCAGACCGGCCGCTCCCGCGCCTCGTCGCGGAAGCGCCGGGCCAGCCGGTCCAGAAGGTCCAGCGGGTAGGCGCTGCGGTACATCACCGGCGAGCCGTGCAGCCGCCAGTAGCGGAAGCCGTCCCAGCCCGCCGGCTCCGCCGCCGCCGGCACCGGGGCCGGGTCGGCGGCGGCGCGGGCCACGGCGTGATCGACCAGCAGGCGGTCCGGCTCCGCCGCGAACCAGCTCGGGTGCCGCGGCTCGCAGACGACGAGACCGGCGAAGCGCTCGCGCAGGGCCGCGAAGAAGGGGCCGGCCACCGCCGGCTCGAAGCGCAGCGTCGGCGGCAACTGCACCAGCAACGGCCCCAACCGGTCGCCAAGATGGCCGACCTCGTGCAGGTAATGCTCCAGTGGGGCGGCGCAGTCCTTCAGCCGCTGCTCGTGCGTGATGGTGCGCGGCAGCTTGACCGCGAAGCGGAAGTCCGGAGGCGCCGAGGCCGCCCAGCGCTCCCAGGTCTCCGGCTTGTGCGGGCGGTAGAAGCGGCTGTTGACCTCCGTCATCGGGAAGACGCGGGCGTAGCGCTCCAGATGCGTGCCCTCCGCCGGGAAGGCCGGGGCGGAAGGTTTCGGGATGCTCCAGCCGGCGCAGCCGATGCGGATGGCGTTGATGGTCCCTTCGGCCAAGCCTCTGCTCTCCATGGGCGCTTGCATTCCCGCCTTAGAACAGCGTCGGCTGCCGCTCGTCCCGCATTGGAACGCCACCGGCGTGGTCGGCGTCGGCGATCAGCCGGGCCATCTCCCGGCGCGCCTTCTCCGCCTCGTAGCCGCCGCGGTAGCGCCCGATGAAGCCCTTCCGGCAGGCCCGGCTGAAGCGTTGCGACGCGGTTTCCCAATCGTCGCCGGGGCGCAGCCAGCTCACGTAAGTGGTGCCGGTCCGCGGGTCGGTGCGCAGGTAGCGGCCATGCCCCTTCGGACCCCGCACCCATTGGCCGGGATTCAGGCGCAGAGCCCCCCGCGCCAGCAGCAGGGACACCTGCGGGGTGAGTTCGATGGTCGGAAAATACGGCATGGCGAACCCTCTCGGCGGCGCGCCGGGGGGCGGGCCGCGAATGTCTCTTCTCTGGTTTCGGAATGCCCTGGATATGGGGATTTCAGCCCGTTTGTTCAAGTTTTGTTCACGGCCAAGCCCTGGCTGTTTAGGAGGGTACTGGGGCCGTCTTTCCTGAACTTGTCCGTTGAGTGAAAGGGCTGTCCGTCCTAGGCTCCGGCACAGCTTTTCCCTGTTGGTCACGAGAGCGCATGCGCCCCCTGCTGTCCCTTCCCGTCCGCCTCCTGCTCGCCACCACGATCCTGGCCGGTTGCCAGACGACGGGCGCCCCGCCCGTTTCGGCCACCACCACGTCCGGAACCGCGAAGGCGACGGCCGCCGCCCCGGCCAGCGTGGCCCCGGCCCAGCCCGCCGTCAGCTTCGCCGACTGGCTGAAGGCCTTGCGCACCGAGGCGCTCGGCCAGGGCATCCGCGCCCAGACCTTCGACCGCGCCTTCGCCAACGTGAAGCTGTCGGACCGGGTGGTCGAGCTGGATTCCTCCCAGCCGGAGTTCAACCGCCAGCCCTGGCAGTATCTGGACAGCGCGGTCAACGACCGCCGCGTCCAGGCCGGGCGCCAGCGCATCCAGGACAACGGCGCGCTGCTGCGCCGCATCAGCCAGCGCTCCGGCGTCCCGGCGGAAATCCTGGTGGCCTTCTGGGGCGTGGAGACCGATTTCGGTAATTTCACCGGCGGCTTCTCCGTCGTCGACGCGCTGACCACGCTGGCCTACGAGGGCCGCCGCGCCAGCTACTTCCGGACGGAGCTGCTGGCCGCCCTGCGCATTCTCGACAGCGGCGACATCCCGCCGGAGCGGATGAGCGGTTCCTGGGCCGGCGCCATGGGCCAGACCCAGTTCATGCCGACCATCTTCCTGAAGCACGCCACCGACGAGGACGGCGACGGGCGGCGCGACATCTGGGGCAGCCTGCCCGACGTCTTCGCCTCCACCGCCAAGTTCGTGCAGGCCAACGGCTGGCGCACCGGCGAGCGCTGGGGCGAGGAGGTCACGCTGCCCGCCGGCTTCCCCTACGAGCAGGCCGAGTACAACATCGCCAAGCCGGTGTCCGAATGGCGCCGCCTCGGCGTCCGCCCGGTGAATGGCGGCGAGCTGAGCGGCGGCGAGGAGGAGCGGGCCGCCGTCCTGATGCTCGCCGGGGCGCAGGGGCCGGCCTTCCTGGTCCGGGAGAATTTCCGGGCGATCATGAAGTACAACCCCTCGACCAGCTACGCGCTGGCGGTGGCGCTGCTGTCCGACCGTCTGGCCGGCCGGTCCGGCGTGCAGGGAAGCTGGCCGCGCCACGAGCCGGCGCTGAGCCGCGACGAGCGGATCGAGCTTCAGGAGCGGCTGGCCTCGCTGGGCATGGAGCCGGGGACGGCGGACGGCATCGTCGGCGCCAACACCCGCAACGCCGTGCGCCGCTTCCAGCAGTCGATCGGCGCCGTGCCGGACGGCTTCGCCACCAAGACGCTGCTGGAACGGCTGCGCCAGTCCGCCGCCCCCGTCCCGGCGGCCGGCTGACGGCAGGCCGGATGCTGGCGGCGGCGAAGGGCTGGGCGCGGCGGATCAAGCGCGACGTGATCGCGCTCTATCTGGCGGCGCGCGACCCGCGGACGCCCTGGTACGCCCGCGTGGCCGCCGCCGCGGTGGCGGCCTACGCGCTCAGCCCCATCGACCTGATCCCCGACGTCGTGCCGGTCCTGGGCTATCTGGACGACCTGCTGATCGTGCCGCTCGGCATCCTGCTGGTCATCCGCCTGATCCCGGCGGCGGTGCTGGAGGAACATCGCACCGCCGCCGCCCGGCTGGCCGCCCGGCCGGTCAGTTACGCCGCCGCCGCGCTGATGGTCGGGATCTGGCTGGTCGCCGCCGTCGCCCTGTTCTGGTGGCTCGCACCCTATGCCGCGGGCTGGCTGGGGTAGAGGCGCGGACGCCTGGCCCTCATTCGCCCAGCAGATGCAGCGCCAGGGTCCGCTCGTGGGGCCGGGTGCGGTGCTCGAACAGGTAGATGCCCTGCCAGGTGCCCAGCGCCATCCGCCCCTCCAGCACGGGGATGGACAGCTGCACCGTGGTCAGCGCGCTGCGGATGTGGGCGGGCATGTCGTCCGGCCCCTCCAGCGTGTGGTCGTAGAGCGCCGGGTCTTCCGGGACCAGCCGCTTGAAGAAGCGCTCCAGGTCGCCGCGCACGTCCGGGTCGGCATTCTCCTGGATGACCAGCGAGGCCGAGGTGTGCCGGCAGAAGGCGGTCAGCAGACCGGTCTCCATGCCCTGGGCGGCGACCCAGCGGGCCACCGGCTCGGTCACCTCGAACAGGCCCTGACCGCGGGTCCGGGTGGTCAGCGTCGTGACGGCCTGCCGCATGTTTGTCGCCCTCCATGCTCGATTGCGCGTCTTGGAAGCGGGTCATCCATACACCAAATCGCTTGGCATTTCCGGCCCGACAACAGGCCCGACCAACAACAGGTGATTCATGGAACTGAACGGCCAGTACCGGATTCCGGCGACGCGCGAGCGGGTCTTCACCGCGCTCTGCGATCCCGCCGTGCTGCAACGCTGCATCCCGGTGCTGGAGGAGATGGACCGGCTGTCGCCCAACGAATACACCGCGCGCGTGCGCGCCACCGTCGGGCCGCTGAACGCGCGCTTCGCCGGCAACGTCCGGGTGGCGCCGGAGGACGCGCCGCGCTTCTACATTCTCTACGCCGAGGGCAAGGGCGGCCTCGCCGGAGCGGTCAAGGGCGAGGCCCGCATCACGCTGGAGGAGGTGGACGGCCATACGCACCTGTCCTTCACCCTCGCAGCGGCGCTGGGCGGGGCCGTCGGCCGGCTGGCGGTCAAGCTGGTCAAGGCCAAGGCAGACCGCGTCATCGACGGCTTCTTCGAGCGCTTCACGGCCGAGGTCCTGAACGGCTGACGCGGATGCCGGGAAGGCTCCGAGAACGCACCTGCAAAAAACCACTTCGCAGTTGCGGGAATTTGATCCACCATCATGGTCATGACCGAACAACCCCCCGATGCGGGAGTTCGCCGACCATGGTTGCCGATATCGCCGATCCCACGGCCCTTTCGCCCCACCCGCCCGCCGACGCTTTGGACGGCGTTCCGGATGGCCCGGCCCTCGACCGGTTGTTGTTCAGCCGCATCGTCGGTCTGGCCGCTCAGCATCCCGGCGGCGTCACCGCCTCCCTGGGACTGGCGCGCGAGGCGCTGGCCGAACTGATCCGGCGGCACGCGGCGGGCTTCGCCCATCTCCTCCCCACCCTGCCGGACCACAGCGGCGTGGACGCCATCGAGGAGGAGGACCTGCGGGCCTTCCTGCTCGACCACCGCGCCGCCGGGACGGTCGAGGAGGAATGGCTGGCCGCCATCGTCGCCCGCCGCGCCCTGGGGCCGAACCATCTCTGGCAGGACATGGGCTTCGCCGACCGGCGGGAGCTGAACGCCATGTTCCGCCGCCATTTCCCGTCGCTGGTCGCGCTGAACAGCGGCGACATGAAATGGAAGAAGTTCTTCTACCGCCAGCTCTGCGAGCGCGAGGGGCTGATGCTCTGCAAATCCCCGAACTGCGAGGTGTGCGACGACTTCAGCGCCTGCTTCAGCGCGGAGGACGGCGACCCGCTGAGCGCCCTGGCCCGCGTGGCCCGTGGCGAGGGGGCCTGAACAAAGATGCGCTGCCGGTGAAGAAAGCCGCTTGACCGGAGCGCCGTCACCCGTTAGATAACGCCACCCGCCGGACGGAAGGCCAAGCAAGGCCCGATGAACGGCAGGTCTCCGATGGTCGCGTCAAGCATCAGCGGAAGGGTGGCCGAGTGGTTAAAGGCAGCAGACTGTAAATCTGCCCGCGTAAGCGTACGCTGGTTCAAATCCAGCCCCTTCCACCATCTGACGCGGCCGGTTCATGACAGGGTCATGACCGGCCGTTTCCTTTTCCAGACAGCGCTGAAGTGTTGGCGTATCAGCGCGGCTGCGCTCCCAGATCCTCGAAGGTCAGGCCCTTGTCGGTGCGGGTGAAACGGCCCTTGCCGTTCACGGTCATCGCCGTCGCGCCCGGCTGCGGCGCGAAGGTCGCCGCGTAATAGCAATCATACTGCTTATCGTCCGGCTTCGGGGCGCCGTTCCGGTATTTGGTGTCCACGCAGCCCTGCTTGCGGAAGCCCTCGAACCCGCGGAAGCCGCCCTGCCCCTGGCCGTCCAGCGCCCGCCGGGTGTGCGTTTCCACCAGTTTGCGCATGTCGGACTCGCCCGGTTCCCCCGAACAGGCGGCCAGCGGGAGCACCGCCAGACCGCACAGCACCACACGCCGCACCACGCCCCCCATTCTCATCCTCACTTGCCGGCCAGCAGGCGGTCCACCCGCTCCTTCAGGGCGCCGAAGGACGGCGGCTTCACGACGAAGCCGTTGACGCCCAGGGACATGGCCTTCTTCACGATTTCCGATTCCGTGTGGTTGGTCAGGAAGACCACCGGCGTGCGGCGGTTCCGCACCTCGGCGCTGGCCCGCAACTCGGCCAGGAACTGCAGGCCGGACACCGGCTTCATGTCGATGTCGCAGACGATCACATCCGGGGTGGCCCGGATGCATTCCCGCATGCCGGTCTCCCCGTTGTCGGCCTCGGCGATCGAGCGGAAACCGATCTGCGAGAGAATCTGCATGATGGTCCGGCGCACGAAGGGCTGATCTTCGATGACCAGGATGCTGTACTGCCCGTAATCGACCGGCTTCCTGTCCATCGCCGCACCCTCCTTCGCCCGAGCCCGGGAAGTTGGCCAAGCACTGGTGGGACCAGCCCATGGTCATACAGTCGACCACTGATAATGCGAGTTCGCCGAACGAGCAACCAAAGGACGGTTACAACTTTTAAAGAATGGAGGATTCTCCCCAGAACGGCACGGCGAAGGGCCGCGCGACACCGCACGGCCCCTGGTTTTCCGTATGGATCGGACACCTTCCCGGTGCCCCGCCGGATGCTACCGCCGGCTGGGTCCTTGCAACCCCAGGAGGGAGGAAATCACGCCCGCCACGAACCGACGTTCCGGGTGCAATTCATGCACCGCCACCGCACGCCCGGCGAAGGACAGCGCCGCCTTCGCCATGCCCCCCGGGTCCGAGCAGGCTTCGCCGTCGATGCGGAAGCGCGTCACGGTCTTGGTCAGTTCGTGCATCGCGGTCAGTGGCGGGATGCACATCAGGAAACGGGCGCTGGCGATCGGCGTGAAGCCGCAACGCTCGAACATGGTCTGCACGGTCACCGGGGCACCGTCCGGCCCTTCGGTCCCGACCTGATAACGGAGCAGGCGCTGCGCCCGCTCCTCCACCGCCTCGGACCAGCCGGCGGTGGCCGTAATCATGGGGTTGATCAAACCTGCCTCCAAATGCACCAACCACGGGCGGCGCAGGCGCCAGGGACGTTAGATTGTTCGCTGAACGAACAAGATCAAGAAACATCCCGCATCGTGGAAACCCGCATCCGTTTGCTTACGAAGCAATCACGGTGCCAGTGTACGGGAGCGACGGCGCAAGGCCGCCCCGCCCCGTCGATGGGTACCCGTATCATCTTGAGACTCCACCTGATTGCTCCATGGCGCCCGTATCGACGCCGGAACGGCGCCTCGGGATTCAACAGCGCAGCAACCGTCCTGGTGCCGTTCGCTCCGCCTCCCGGGCAAACGGGACACGGCGCGCATGCGACAATCCGCCGCTCTTTTGGGCGCGACGTGTCGCTGCTCCGCAACCAACACCCTTGGGGTGATGATCAGGAACCCTGCACGCGCGTGAATCGTTATGCCCGCGAAAACAATTCCTGTTCTGCGCTGTTGTGACCTGACGTACGTGGACTCATGAGCCGGAAGTTGTTTTGCGGCGGTGAGCGGGGGGCCATCGTGGAGACGTCCATGCCAAAAGATGCGGATTCGGATAAACCGGACAAAACTGCCCCAACCACGGGAAAGGCGCTGCGTGACAGCCTGGAGGTGCTGAACCGCAACCTTGCCGAAGGGCTCCGGACCGCGGACCGTCTCCAGCATGACGCCAGCCGGCTGGTCGAGGAGAGCGCGCGCCTGGCCGCCGAGTTGGTCGAGCAGCGCCGCGAGATGGGCCGGCTCCACGACCGGCTGCACCGCGCCGAGGGCCGCCGCGCCGTCCGCGAGGAGGAGTTGCGCCGCGCTTACGAAACGGCGGAGCGCGCCGACCGCGCCAAGGCGCGTTTCCTGACCGCCGCCAGCCATGACCTGCGCCAGCCGATCCAGGCGGCGGCGCTGTACGCCCACATCCTGCGCGGCGCGGTCGACGCGAACCCGGCGGCCAGGGAGGCGGCCGATCTGCTCCAGGCGTCCATCGACAGCCTGAGCGGCATGCTGAGCGGCCTTCTGGACCTCGCCCGGCTGGAGGCCGGTGCGGTGGACGTCTCGGTCACGGAGTTCCGTCCCGACGCGCTGATGCGCCATCTGGCCCAGGAGTTCCGGGAAAGCGCGGCGACCGAGGGGACGAGCCTGCACGTCCACCCCTGCGGCGTGGCGGTGCGGACCGACGCAAGATTGCTGGCACGGATCCTGACCCACCTGCTGTCCAACGCCATCCGCCATGGCGGGGGGGATGGACGGCGGGGCCTTCTGGGCTGCCGGCGGCGCCCCGCTGCGCTGGAGTTCCAGGTGTGGGACGACGGGCGGGGCATCCCCCCCGACGCCCGCGCCGCCATATTCGAGGAGTTCCACCAGCTCGACAATCCGGAGCGCAGCGCGGCCAAGGGGTTCGGCCTCGGCCTGCCGCTGGTGGCCCGAATGGCGCGGCTGCTCGGCTTGGCGCTTGACCTGCGGTCGGAGGTCGGCCGGGGCACCGTCTTCACGGTCACCGTACCGCGCGCCACGCTCCCCCACGACCCCGACCGCCGCCTGACCGCCGCCGCCCGCGCCATCGCCGCGGCCGCCACCAGCGCGGCGGCAGCGGCGACGACGTCACCGACCGAGCGGATGAAGGGCCGACGGGTGCTGCTGGTGGAGGACGACGAGCGGGTGCGCCACGCCATGACCATGCTGCTGAAGCGCTGGGGCGTTCGGGTGACCGCCGTCGGCTCGGCGGAGGAACTGGCCGACCGCCTGCCCCGGCTGCGCAGCCGTCCCCATGTCGTGCTGGCCGATCACCGGCTCCCGCGCGGGCAGACGGGCCGCACGGTGGCGGAGCTGGTGCGCCGCCGTTGGGACGTGCCGGTTATCATCATCACCGGCGACACGGCGCCGGAGCGGCTGCGCGAAGCGCGCTCCATCGGATGCCGCCTGCTGCACAAGCCGGTGGAGCCCGGCGACCTCGCCGCCACGCTCGACGAGGTCATGGAGCGGTGAGCGTCCAGAACAATCCCCCGCCCCGCCTGTTCGCATCGTGGGAGGAGCGCGGATGGGGCGACGGAGGACGCGGCACAACTCAATCAAGCGAGGTCTGATCGGCGGGGCCGCCGTCCTGCTGGCGCTCGGCGCCGGAGCCGTCGCCTGGGCGTGGGAGGCGGCGATCCCGCCGCGGCCACGCCCGGCGGCGGACGGCTTTCCGCCGGAGCTGGTGGCGGAAGGGGCACGACTGGCGGCGGTGGGAAACTGCATCGCCTGCCATACGGTGCCGGGGCGGACGGTCCTTCGCCGGGGGGCTGGCCCTGCCGACGCCCTTCGGAACCTTCCATTCCACCAACATCACACCCGACGAGGAAACCGGCATCGGCCGGTGGAGCGAGGCGGCCTTCAACCGCGCCATGCGGCGGGGGGTGGATCGCGAAGGCCGGCATCTCTATCCCGCCTTTCCCTACGACCACTACACGCGGGTCAGCGACGCCGACAACCGCGCGCTCTACGCCTACCTGATGACGCGCACCCCGGTGCGGGCGGAGGCGCCCGCCAACGACCTGCCCTTCCCGCTGAACATCCGCATGGCGGTGGCCGGGTGAAAGCTGCTCTATTTCCGCGAGGGCCCCTTCACCCCCGACCCGGCCAAGCCGGAGGTCTGGAACCGCGGCGCCTATCTGGCGGAGGGGCTGGGCCATTGCGGCGCCTGCCACAGCCCGCGCAACGCGCTGGGCGCGGTGGAGGAGGATCGCGCCTGGGCCGGTGGCGAGGCCGAGGGCTGGACCGCCTACCCAAGGGGTCTACCCCGACCGCAAGGCCATCGCCGAGATGCTGCGCCTGCCTCCGGAACGGGTGCGGGTGATCCATACGGAGGGTTCCGGCTGCTACGGCCACAACGGCGCCGACGACGCGGCGGCGGACGCGGCGCTGATCGCCAGCAAGCTGCCCGGCCGCCCCGTGCGGGTGCAGTGGATGCGCGAGCAGGAGCATGCCGGGGAGCCCTACGGCCCGGCCATGATGATCGAGGCCGCGGCCTCCCTGGACGGGAACGGGCGCATCGACCGCTGGACCTTCGACGTCTGGTCCAACACCCACACCACCCGCCCCGGCGGGGCCGGCGCCCTGCTGGCCGCCCGCCATCTGGCCGAGCCCTTCCCGGCGGAGCCGGCGGCGATGCAGATCACCCCCGCCGGCAACGGCGACCGCAACGCCATCCCGCTCTACGCCATCCCGAACAGCCGCGTCCTCTGGCACTTCCTGCCCGACATGCCGCTGCGGGTGTCGGCGCTGCGGTCGCTGGGCGCCTACGCCAACGTCTTCGCGCTGGAAAGCATGATGGACGATCTGGCGCTGCTGGCCGGCGCCGACCCCGTGGAGTTCCGCCTGCGCCATCTGGAGGACCCGCGCGCCCGCCGGGTGGTGGAAATGGCGGCGGAGCGCTTCGGCTGGACGGGCGCCGCGCCGGCACCGGGCTTCGGCCACGGCTTCGCCTTCGCCCGCTACAAGAACCACGCCGCCTATCTGGCGCTGGCGGTTGAGCTGTCGGTGGACCGCGGCAGCGGGCGGGTGCGGATGACCCGCGCCACCGCCGCCATCGACAGCGGCGAGATCGTCAACCCCGACGGCATCCGCAACCAGACGGAGGGCGGCATCATCCAGGCGATGAGCTGGACCCTGTTCGAGCGCGTCGCCTACGACGACACCCGCGTCACCTCGGTGGATTGGGCCAGCTACCCCATCCTGCGCTTCGCCAGCGTGCCCGACCGCATCGACGTCCACATTGTCGAGCGGCCCGGCGAGCCCTTCCTCGGCACCGGCGAGGCGGCACAGGGTCCAACCGCCGCAGCCATCGGCAACGCCATCCGCGCGGCGACCGGCCGGCGTCTGCGCGACCTGCCCTTCACCCCCGACCGGGTGAGGGAGTCGACCGCCGCCGGATAGCGCCGGTCCTGGGGGACTCCCGCAATCCTTCCAATGAATAGAATGATCGGCTTAGCACCTTCGGATGGAGAGGGCTGGAAACCCAACCCAGGGTAAGGGGCTCTGCCGCCCCTCATCGACACGCCGTGCCAAGACGTAACGGGCAGAAAACAGGGTGTATTGCTTATTATCACAACTCTCACTTTCGTCTCTTTTATTAGCCGTGCCTTGCAAATCCGCCAATATACCTAATTAAAAATTAGGAAAATCACGCCATACTCAACAAATCGTCAATGATTAACAACGCATTAATTCATGAAATGACGCAATATTCTGCAATATGTAACATTACAATGAAGATTTATGCTTGCTATTGACAGGAAAACTCCTGTGTCAAATGCGGCGGCCGCGCATTGTATCCATTGACCAGGACGTCCTGTTGTGGGTATCTCAAATCAAACGAGGTAGCCATTTCTTTCGAGAGATGGATACTCTGGATTGCGCCCCACTCAGGAAATGTCCGCCATGACCGAAGCGTCCACCCTCGCTCCCACCACGCGCGTCACCACCTCTGGTCGCTTCCTCCACACGGCAACTGAGATTGCCGTCATCGACACCGCCCTTACCGGCTGGCGGGATCTTCTGGCGGGGCTCCCCGCCGGCGTGGAAGCCGTGCTGATTGGTGAAGGCCGCGACGGTGTGGCAGCGATGGCGCAGGCTCTGGCCGGGCTCCACGGCATCCGGGCGCTCCATGTGCTGTGCCACGGCTTCGAGGGCGGCTTGCAACTCGGCACGGCGCGGCTCGACGAGGCGTCGCTGACCGCGCGCGAGGCGGAGTTGACGGCCATCGGCGCCTGCCTCGCCCAGGATGGCGACATCCTGCTCTACGGCTGCAACGTGGCGAGCGGCCACGGCGAGTCGTTCCTCGACGCGCTGGCCGACATCACCGGCGCCGCCATGGCGGCCTCCCGGACCCTGACGGGCGCCGCGGAGTTGGGTGGCGATTGGGATCTTGCCTGGATGCGTGGCACGGTGCGGACCGAAGCCCTGCGGATCGAGCAGTATCGCGGGGTGTTGGCCGCACCGTTCTTCGACTTGGCGGTCGCCTACACCGGCGAGAACACCATCACCCTCAAGTACGAAGACACCCTGGACAGCACGAGCAACCCGCTGCTGACTCATTTCGTGGCGACCGATGGCACCGTGAACGCGGGCACCGGTTCCATTCTGATCAATGGAACGGCAGTCGCCCTGATCAGCGCCGTGGTTTCCGACAACCTCGTGACCCTCACCGTCGGCCAGCAGTTCCAGCTGAACGACAGCATCGCCTTCCGCTACGAGGACCCGGCGGGTGACGACGCGACCGGCGTCATCCAGGCCCCCTACGGCTTGGACACCTTTTCGGTGGACGTCTCCGTTACGGTTCTGTCCGCCCGCCCGCCGGCATTCCTCTCCTCATCCGCGCAAAGCGGAGGCAACAAGGTCGTCCTGTCCTTCGATCAGGCGCTGGATGAAAACAATCCCCCGTCCATCCAGCAGTTCTTCGGCTCATCGACGACATCGGGCCAGATTCGCATCAACGGCATCTACTACAATGTTTCCGGCGTCGACGTCATTGGCAGCAACGTCATCGTTGAGGTTGGCAACGGCTACATTTTCCAAAGTGGTGATGCTGTCTCCCTCCGTTATTACGACGGGGATACCGTGGACAGCACCACCGCCATCCAGAACCAAGGCGGCGTCGATATTCCGGATTTCAGAACCAGCTTCACGGTTCAACTCCACGCCCCCACCTTGACCGCCGCTGGCGGCACGCCGACCTACAGCGGTTCCCAGACGCAGCCCCTGTTCTCATCGGCCACCGCCAGCACCAACGACAGCGGGCAGATCTTCACCGCCATGACGGTTACCGTGACCGGCATGCTGGACGGCGTCAACGAAGCGTTGTACTTCACCGTGCCCGGCATGATGGGTTCGCTCGAACTTTACCTGGTCGATGGCGCGTCCCACTTTATTGACCCCGTGCAGATGAGTGGGACAAGGGTTACCGGGACGGTGTCCGTCAGCAACGGCACAGCGACCATCCGAATCACCGGCATGGCCCTGTCGGATGCCGAAATGGCCTCGCTCATCAACGACATCACCTATTACAACGCGGCCGGAACTCCGTCCGACGGCCAGCGCATCATTGCCGTCACCGGCCTCACCGACGACGGCGGCAGCGTCGACACAGGCGACATCACCGGGGTCTCCGCAACCATCAACGTCGGCACGCCGGCTTCGAGCCTGCCTACCCTGACGGCGACGAGCACCGCGCCGACCTATATCCAGAACGCTGCGCCCGTGGACCTGTTCTCCGGTGTGGCCGCCGACACCAACGACATCGGACAGGTCTTCACCGGCCTGACCCTGACGGTCACCAACGTCGTCGACGTCGAGTGGCTGTCCCTCGACGGCATCATCCCCATTTCCCTGTCCTCCAACGCCACCGGGGTGCCTGTGACGGCGCCGGGCCTGACGGGGGCGGTCCTCACCACGTCGTACAGCGGCACGACGGCGACGGTCACCCTGAGCGGGTTCAGTCTCACCGGCACCCAATTGGCGGCGCTGATCGACGGCATCGCCTACGTCAACGCCGGCGACGCGGTCAACGGCATCGTCACGCCCGGCAACCGCGTCGTCACCATCACCAGCGTCACCGACGACGGCGCCAGCAACAACATTGCCACCCTCACCGGCGTCTCCGCCACCGTGAGCGTCGCTGGTGCTTCCACGACCTCCATCGCGCCGACGGTGACCCTCACCACCGAGGACACCTACGGCCAGTCGGTGGCTCTCGGCACCGTCACGGCCGATCTGTTCGACGGGGTGACCGCCTCCACCGTCGACGGCGGGCAGACCTTCACCGGCATGGTGCTGACGGTCCACGGCGTCCTCTTCGGCGCCAACGAGCGTCTCACGGTCGGCGGCAGCTCCATCACGCTGACGGCGGGGACAGGCGTCTTCTCCAAGGGCAACTATGCGGTGACGGTGGTGAACGGCGTCGCCACGGTGACGCTGTCTGGCATGAGCCTGACCGACGGCGAGATGAACGCGCTGATCGACGACCTCGGCTACGCCTGCGACAACGCGGGGCTCGGCATGGCCCCTTCCGACCAGTTCGCCCTCACCGACACGCGCTCCATCGTCCTGCGCTCCATCACCGACAGCGGCGCCTCCAACAACACCACCATGGTGAACAAGGTCGCCACGGTGTCGCTGGGTCAGAAGGACTCGCAGTCCCCGATGATCACGGTGACGCCGAACAATCCGACGGTCACCTTCGCCCCAGGCACGACGACCGCGGTTTCGTTCACCGTGACCGTCGCCACCGCGGCGACCGTCGGGGACGGAGCCCTCTTCTTCAACGTCAAGGCGCCGGACGGCTTGACGATCTCGAACGTCAAGATGAACGGCGGCATGCCCGTCTTCGCCTTCGGAGCCTCGCCCGGAACTTACACCCTGACCTTCAACGTGACGACCACGGGCACGACCACCAGCGGTGCGTTCCCCATCAGCATCACCGCGGGGTACAGCGATAGCATCTCCCCCATCCCGACGATCGCGGTCAAGTCCGGTTCCACGATGGTGACCATCGCCGAGCCCGCCCCCGTCCTGCAAAGCGCGGCGGTGGACGGCACGACGCTGGTGCTGACTTACGACATGGCGCTGGACGGAACGAACATCCCGGCGGCAAATGCCTTCGCGGTCCAGATCGGCGGCAACACGGTCTCCGTCACCAACGTCGCGGTGGACGGGGCCAACAAGACGGTCACGCTGACGCTCGGTCAGGCGGTCTCCCACACCGACACGGTCACCGTCGCCTACACCGACCCGACCACCGGCGACGACACCAACGCGGTCCAGAGCACCACGGGCGCCGATGCCGCGACCTTCGCCGCACAAGCGGTCACCAACAACACGATCAACCCGAACGGCACCCCGCCCACGCTGACGCTCACGCCGGTCGACGGCTACGGCCAGCTCGTGATGGGCGACCCGACCTTCGACCTGTTCGATACCGTCACCGCCTCCACGGTGGACAGCGGGCAGACCTTCACCGGCATGGTGCTGACCGTGCACCACGTCGCGGGCACCGGCAGCAATGAATTCCTGAACATCGCCGGAACCGACATCACGCTGAGCGACGGGACCTCGGGCAGCCTCTCCAGCGGCAACTACGCGGTGACGCTGGTGAACGGCGTGGCCACGGTGACGCTCAGCGGCATGGCGCTGAGCAACAGCGCGATGAGCACGCTGATCGACGGGATTATCTACAAGACCACGGCCTTCACGGTCTCCAGCCTCAGCCAGACCAATCCCGGATTCAGCGAAACGCGCCCCATCGTCCTGCGCTCGATCACCGACAGCGGCGCCGCCAACAACACGACCGAGGTCAACAAGCTCGTCACCGCATCGTTCGGGATGCAGCCGGGCAGCCTCTCCCCCATCACCATCACGCCGGACAACCCGACCGCCACTTTCGCCAGCGGCACCCCGACCCAGCTTTCCTTCACTGTGAACATCAGCACGGCGCTGAACATGGTGGGCAGCAACCTCCACTTCGACGTGGCCGCGCCCAGCGGTTGGACGATCGCGAATTTCCAGCTCAACGGGTCGGCGACCAACACCCTGACCGGCATCATTCCGATCGGGGTCCAAACGCTGACCTTCGACGTGACGGCGTCCGGCACCTCCGGCAACTTCCCCATCAGCATCTTCACCTCCACCAGCGGCATGATTCCTCAGGCGTCGGTTTCGTCCGGCTCCGTCCTGGTGACGCTCGCCCCGCCCGCCCCGGTCCTGCAGAGCGCGGCGGTGGACGGAACGACGCTGGTTCTGACCTACGACGTCGCGCTGGACGCCGTGAACGGCCCGGCGGCGGGCGCCTTCGTGGTCAAGGCCGGCGGCAACACCATCACCGTCACCGGCGTCGCGGTTGACAGCGCCGCCAAGACGGTCACTCTGACGCTGGGCCAGGCGGTCCAGCAGGGGCAGACGGTCACCGTCAGCTACACCGACCCCACCAGCGGCAACGACGCGGCGGCGATCCAGAACGTGACCGGCGGCGCGGACGCGGCCACCGTCACCGACCAGTCGGTGACGAACAACACCCCCGACACCACGCCCCCCTCGATCACCAACGTCACCATTCCCGACCAAGCCGCCAAGGTCGGCGACACGGTGACCGTGACGATCACGGTGGCGTCGGACAGCGACACCTACACGCTGGGCAGCGGCAGCACCGTCAACGGCTTCACGCTGGGCAACCTGACCAAGGTCAGCGCGACCACCTACACCGCCACCTTCACGGTGACCGCCGACGGCCAGCGCACCGGCGACCGCGCCGCCGCCGACGACATTCCGGTCAACATCGTCCTGGTCGACAGCGCGAGCAACGCCAACACCCCCTACACCACCCCGATCAGCCAGACCAACGACCGCATCGACACCAACGCCCCGCCGACGCTGGTCGTGCCGACCACGCCGCCGACGCTGGTCGACACCGCCGCCGACGACAGCTTCCCGATGGTCGACGGCCAGCTCTCCGCCTCCGACCTGGAAGGCGACACGCTGAGCTACTCCATCGCCGGATCGCAGGCCTCCCCGCTCCAGTACGGCAGCGTCACGCTCAGCAACGGCGTCACCTACGACATCTGGTCCACCGGGCCGGGCGGCACCTCCTACGTCAACAGCCAGACCGGCCACTACGCCTACGTGTTCGACGCCGTCTTCCTCAACGGCATGCCGGCGGGGCCGATACAGGCGAAGAGCACCTTCACCGTTTCCGACGGCAACCGGAGCGTCTCGCAGGAGCTCACCCTCAACTTCACGGGCGCCAACGACAGCCCGATCCTGTCCAACGACGTCCGCAGCCTGACCACCATCGACCAGGGCATCGCCGACGCCGCCAACAGCGGGATGACCGTCACGGCGCTGCTGGCCTCCGCCGGCACCGCCACCGACGCCGAGTACGACCTCCCCGTCCCGATGGTCACCGTCCTTCCGCTGGGCATCGCCGTCACCGGGGTGACCAACACCAACGGCACCTGGCAGTACAAGGTCGGCACCGGCGCCTGGACGGACATTCCCACCGGATCGTCCAACGGGTCGGCGTTGCTGCTCGCCGGGTCGGACCGCGTGCGCTTCGTGCCGAGCGGGTCGGGCTTCACCAACACCGACACCGGCGGCCTGACCTTCAAGGCGTGGGACCTGACCAGCGGCACGGCGGGCGGCACCGCCGACACCAGCGCGGACGCCTACAGCACGGGCAGCGCCACCGCCACGATCACCGTCGACGCCGTGCCGACCCTGACCGCGACCGGCGGAGCCAAGACCTTCGGCGTCGGCGTGGACAGCTCCACCAGCCTGTTCAGCGGCGTGGCGGCCTCCACGGTGGAGGCGGGACAGAGCTTCCGCGGCGCGGTGTTCACCGTCAGCGGGGTGGTCGACGCCACCGAGGTCCTGACCATCGGCGGCACCGACATCGCGCTGACCAACGGCGCCACCGGCACCCTGACCGGGCTGGGGGCCGCGGGCGGCGACGCCAGCGTCACCGTGTCGGTGGTCGGCGGCGTCGCCACGGTGACCGTCAGCGGCCTGGAGCGCAGCGACGCGCAGATGAGCGCGCTGCTCGGCGGCGTCACCTACAAGAACACCAGCGGGACCGCGACGCTGGGCAACCGCACGGTGGCCATCGCCAGCCTGACCGACAGCGGCGGCGCCACCGGCAGCGCGACCATCTCCGGCGTCAGCACGGTGGTGAGCGTGGCCGACGTGACGCCTCCGGCGGTTCCGGTCATCACCAGCGCGGCGCTGACCAACAGCGCGACGCCGACCCTGGCCGGCACGGCGGAGGCCGACAGCACCGTCACCGTCACCATCGGCGGAGCGACCTACACCACCACGGCAACCAACGGCAGCTGGTCGATCAACCTCGCCACGGAGACGCCCACCTCCGGCGCGCTCAACCTCAACGCCAACGGCACCAACGCGGTGTCCGTCACCGCCAAGGACGCGTCCAACAACACGTCCACCCCCGGCACCCAGACGCTGACCATCGACACCACGCTGCCCAACGCCCCAGTGGTGACCAGCGCGGCGCTGACCAAGAACGCCACCCCGACCCTGACCGGCACGGCGGAGGCCGGCAGCACGGTGACGGTGCAGGTGGGCGGCGCCACCTACACCGCCATCGCCACCGGCGGGACCTGGTCCATCGACCTCGCCACGGCGACGCCGACGCAGGGCTCGTTGAGCCTGAACCCCAACGGCGCCAACACGGTCTCGGCCACCGCCACCGACACCGCCGGCAACGTCTCCGCACCGGCCATCCATTCGCTGGTCATCGACACCACGGCGCCGAACGCCCCGACCGTCACCACGGCGCTGAGCAACAGCACGACGCCGACCCTGACCGGCACGGCCGAGGCCGACAGCACCGTCACCGTCACCATCGGCGGCGCCACCTACACCGCCATCGCCACCGGCGGGACCTGGTCCATCGACCTTGCGACAGCGACGCCGACGCAGGGCTCGTTGAGCCTGAACCCCAACGGCGCCAACACGGTCTCGGCCACCGCCACCGACGCGGCGGGCAACGTCTCGGGTCCCGGCACGCAGTCGCTGACCATCGACACCACCGCGCCCACGGCCACCGTGCTGTTCGAGGACGACAGCATCGACGCCATCGAGCAGTCCAGCGCCGGCTTCACCATCGCCAACGGCGAGGCCGGGGCCGCCTTCACCTGGACGATCACCTCGGCCGGCGGCGGCCAGGTCACCGGCACCGGCGTGATGAGCGGCCCGACCATGAAGGTGACCGGGCTGGACCTCTCCAGCCTGGGCGACGGCACCCTCACCCTGACGCTGGGCCTGACCGACCCGGCGGGCAACGCCTCGGTGCCGTTCATCGCGACGACGCAGAAGCTCACCGCCACGGTGGAGAAGCCCGCCCCCATCGCCCCCGTGGCCGAGGCCACCGTGGACGGCGCCACCGTCACCGGCTCGGTCACCACCGGCGGCGACGGCAGCCGCACCACCACCGTGACCGTCGCGGCGACCAACAGCACCCGCGTCGAGGACGGCAGCACCGCCAACCCCGACCTCGCCGACGTGCCGGTGGTGCGCGAGGTGGTCGTCGACCGGCAGACCGGCCAGGTCTCCACGATGACCACCCTGACGGTCAGCGTCTCCAACGGCGTCGCCGTCACCACCACCGGCAACGCCGAGCGGCAAACCGCCTCCCAGGCGCTGACCGGGCTGAACGGCCTGATCGCCGCCATCGAGGCGCGCACCGACGAGGGCACCGCCTCGCGCGGCAACCTGACCGGCGGCGGTTCGGGCTTCCTCTCGGTGCTGTCCACCCAGGCCCAGCTTCTGGTGCGCACCATCGACTTCAGCGCGCCGGGCGTGGCCGCCGGCCAGACGGTGCAGACCAAGGTGACCGGCACCACGCTGGGCGGCACCGGCACCGCCAGCACGGCGCCGACCGCGGTGGTGCTCAACACCACGGCGCTGGCGGGGCCGGTGACCATCCAGCTCGACAACGTCGAGTTCGCGGCGGTGGTCGGCAACGCCACGCTGGTCGGCGGCGACGGCGAGCAGATCGTCTACGGCGACGACCACGAGCAGTACATGCATCTGGGGGCCGGCGACGACATCCTGCACGGCGGCGGCGGCAACGACACGATCACCAGCGCCGGCGGCAACGACACGCTGTACGGCGACGACGGCGACGACGTGGTGCATGGCGGCGAGGGCGACGACTGGCTGCTCGGCGGGTCGGGCAACGACCTGGTCGGCGGCGGCGTCGGCAACGACGCGCTGTTCGGCGGGACGGGCCACGACATCCTGTTCGGCGAGGAGGGCGACGACACGCTGGCCGGCGAGGAGGGCGACGACACGCTGGCCGGCGGGGCGGGCAACGACCTGCTGAACGGCGGGGCCGGCAACGACGTTCTGTTCGCCGACGGTGGTGCGGACACGCTGTGGGGCGGCGCCGGTGCGGACGTCTTCGCCTTCGGCCGTTCCTCGGGCGGCTCGGTGGTCATGGACTTCCAGGTCGGGGTGGACCGTCTGGCTCTCTACGACGCCAGCATGGACCTCGGCGCGGTGATCCGCTCGGCGCGGGTGGAAGGCGGCAACACCACCCTCGACGTCGGGGCGGGCAACCGCATCACCATCCTCGGCCAGACCGGAAACGTCGCCGGCTGGTTCGGCTGAGCAGGACTGAACGCCAGCCACAACGGCGGGTGGCGGGGGCCTCGGGGGTTGGCACCCGCCGTTTCCGTTTCAGGCGGCAGGACGTCGGGCTGTGAGCCGTATGCTGCGGGGCGGTCCCGGGACAGGCGCCCCGCTCAGGACGGACCCTCGCACAACCATGGTGGGAACTTGCTGGATCGCGACCGCGCGGGTTATCCTGCGGTTGTGCCCGGCCCATCGCTTCACCAACCTCGTTTGCCGGACCGCCGCGCTCGTTCCGGCGCGGGATCGCCCGCTCATCGCCTTCGTTCGAGGAGTTCGGCCAACATGGACATTCCCCGGATATTCAACATCAGCGAAAGCGCACACCGCATTCACAACCCGATCACACCGGAAAAACTCGCCACCCTCGGCGCCGCGCTGCGCCTGGAACCGGGGGCCCGGATGCTCGACCTCGGCAGCGGTTCGGGGGAGATGCTGTGCAGTTGGGCACGCGATCACGGCATCACCGGCACCGGCATCGACATGAGCCGGCTGTTCACCGAGCAGGCGAGGCGCCGTGCCGTCGAACTCGGGGTCGCCGATCGGGTCGCGTTCATCCATGGCGATGCCGCCGGATACGTCTCCGACCAGAAGGTCGATGTGGCCGCCTGTGTCGGAGCCACCTGGATCGCCGGTGGTGTCGCCGGCACGATCGAGCTTCTGAGGCAGAGCCTGAGCACCGGAGGGATCATCCTCATCGGCGAGCCCTATTGGCGGCAACTGCCGCCGACGGACGATGTTGCCAAGGGGTGCCTCGCCAACGCCATCGCCGATTTCCTCACGCTCCCGGAGCTTCTCGCGTCCTTCGGCCGCCTTGGTTGCGACGTCGTCGAGATGGTTCTGGCCGACCAGGACGGCTGGGACCGCTACGAAGCGGCCAAATGGCTGACCATGCGCCGCTGGCTGGACGCCAATCCCGGCGACGACTTCGCAGAGGATGTTCGAGCCAAACTGACCTCGGAACCGGTGCGCTACGCCACCCACACGCGGGATCATCTGGGCTGGGGCGTGTTCGCCCTGATGCTGCGGTAACGCCTCGGCTCACCCCTGACGTGACGCCCTCGGCGACGCGCCGTTCCGCGCCCGCAGATGGTCGATGAGCGCGCGCAGCCGCGGCGGCACCGTCCGGCGGCTGGGGTAGTAGAGGTGGAAGCCGGCGAAAGGCGGGCAGAATTCCTCCAGAAGGGCCAGCAGCGCGCCGCTCTCCAGATGGGGCCGGAAGGTCTCCTCCATGCCGCAGGTGATCCCGGCGCCGGCCAGGGCCAGCCGGACCATCATCCCCATGTCGTTGGTCGCGACCCGCGGATTCACCGCGATGTCGAAGTCGCGGCCGTCCTCGGTGAACTCCCAGCGGTAGGGCGCCACATCCGGCGCCGGGCGCCAGCCGATGCAGCGGTGGGCGAGGAGATCGCGCGGATGGGCGGGACGGCCGGCCTCCGCCAGATAGGCGGGTGAGGCGACCACCAGCTGCCGCTGCGGGGCGGAGACCGGGACCGCGATCATGTCCTGCTCGATGGCCTCGCCCAGCCGGACGCCTGCGTCGAAACCCGCCGCGACGATGTCGAACTCCTCGTCGGTCACCAGGATGTCGATGCCGACCGATGGGTAGGCGGCCAGGAAACCGGCCAGCGCCTCGCCCTCCAGAATGCTTTCCGCGATGGACGAGACGGCCAGCCGCAGCGTTCCGCCCGGCACCCCGTGCGCCGAGGCGATGACCTCCAGCGCCGTGCCGATCTCCGCCAACGCCGGGCGCGTCGCGGCGAACAGATGCGCACCCGCGTCGGTCAGCCGGACGCTGCGCGTCGTCCTCTGGAGAAGCGGCACGCCGATGCGGTCTTCCAGCCGGCGGACCGCCTGGCTGACGGCGGAGCGGGTGACGCCCAGGCGCTCGGACGCCCGGCGGAAATTGAGCGTCTCGGCCACCGCCAGAAACGCCGCCATGCCTTCGAATGGGTCGCTCATTGGTTAGCAACCCTAACCAGCCCGTTCATGATTGGCAACTCGAACATTCCACCGGCCGGCCATAGCTTTTCTCCGTCACCGCAACGATCGACGGAGAGGAGCAGACCATGACCGCGATCACCGACAAGACGATCCTCATCACCGGCGCCTCCAGCGGCATCGGCGAAGGCACCGCCCGCGTCCTCGGCGCCGCCGGGGCGAAGCTGGTGCTCGGCGCCCGCCGGACCGAGCGGCTGGAAGCCCTGGCCGCCGACATCCGGGCCGGCGGCGGCACCGCCGATGTCCGCGCGCTGGACGTGACGAGCCGCGAGGACATGGCCGCCTTCGCCGCCTTCGCGCGGGAGCGGTTCGGGCGCATCGACGTGCTGGTCAACAACGCCGGGGTCATGCCGCTGTCCCCCATGGCCTCGCTGAAGGTCGAGGAATGGGACCGCATGATCGACGTGAACATCCGCGGCGTTCTCTACGGCATCGCCGCAGTGCTGCCGGTCATGAACGGCCAGGGCTTCGGCCAGATCATCAACATCGCCTCCATCGGAGCGCTCGCCGTGTCGCCGACCGCCGCCGTCTACTGCGCGACGAAATACGCGGTGCGGGCCATTTCCGACGGGCTGCGCCAGGAGAACGAGCGGCTGCGCGTCACCTGCGTCTGCCCCGGCGTCGTGGAATCGGAGCTGGCCCACACCATCACCGACCCGGAGGCCGAGGAGCTGATGCGCAGCTACCGCGCCGTCTCCATCAAGCCGGATGCCATCGGGCGGGCCATCCTGCACGCCATCGAGCAGCCGGACGACGTCGACACCAACGAGATCGTGGTCCGTCCCACGGCCAGCCACTGAGTCCACATTTGAGGAGGCCAAGCATGCCCCACGGCACCGACACCCTCAC
>NZ_WHOR01000309.1:0-6195 GCF_013340925.1 Azospirillum formosense | reverse complement strand
GGAACCGGCCGCGCCGTCCCCCTCGGCCCCGGTCGCCTTCTATGCCCCGCACCAGAAGATCTACCCGAAGGCGGCGCGCGGCCGGTTCCGCCGCATCAAATCGGCGCTGATGGTGGGCCTGCTGGCGCTGTTCATGCTGCTGCCCTGGCTGCGCTGGGATCGCGGGGCCGGCCTGCCGAACCAGGCGATCCTGTTCGATCTGGACAGCCAGCGCTTCTATCTGTTCGCCCTCGAACTCTGGCCGCAGCACATCTACTACCTGACCGGAGCGATGATCCTCGCGGCGGTCGGCCTGTTCCTGGCGACCGCGCTGGCCGGCCGCGTCTGGTGCGGCTACACCTGCCCGCAGACGGTGTGGACCGACCTCTACGTAAAGGTGGAGGAATGGATCGAGGGCGACCGCGGCGCCCGCATCCGGCTGGACAAGGGTCCGCGCGATGCCGGCTGGCTGGCCAAGAAGACGGCCAAGCACGCGGTCTGGCTGCTGATCGCCCTGGCGACCGGGGCCTCCGCCCTCTTCTACTTCGTGGACGCGCCGGGCTATGTTGCGGACCTGCTGCGCTTCCAGCCGGGGCCGGTGGCGACCGGCTGGATCCTGTTCATGACCGCCTGCACCTACGCCATGGCCGGTTTCATGCGGGAGCAGATGTGCGTCTATGTCTGCCCCTGGCCGCGCATCCAGGCCGCCCTGCTGGACGATGAGAGCCTCACCGTCACCTATCAGGACTGGCGCGGCGACGGCCGCGCGCCGCTGCGCAAGGAGCAGAGCTGGGCGGAGCGCTCCGCCGAGGGGCTGGGCGACTGCATTGACTGCAAGGCTTGCGTCCAGGTCTGCCCGACCGGCATCGACATCCGCGACGGCCTGCAGATGGACTGCATCAGCTGCGGCCTGTGCATCGACGCCTGCGACGACGTGATGGGCCGAATCGGGCGCCCCGGCGGGCTGATCCGCTACGACACCCAGTCCGCCCAGGAGGCCAAGGCCGTGGCCCGCAAGCCTGCGCCCTACCGGCTGGTCCGCCCGCGCACCATCATCTATTCGCTGGTGATGCTGGTGGTCGGCGGGATGATGACCATCGGCGTGCTGCTGGAGCCGACGGTGGACGTCTCCGTCCTGCGCGACCGGGCGCCGCTCTACGTCACCCTGTCCGACGGCGCGATCCAGAACAGCTACACGGTCAAGATCTCCAACATGACCCGCGCCCCGCAGGGCTACCGCCTGACCGTCTCCGGCCCCAGCGGCGCCACGGTGACGGCGGCCGGCGGGGCTGCCGCTGGAGCGGCGCCGGTGCTGGGCGCCGAACCCGACACGGTGCAGACCCACCGCGTCCATGTCCGCGCCCCGGCGGGCGCCGCGGTGGCCGGCTCCACGCCGCTGACCCTCACATTGACCCGTCTGTCGGACGGGGTGGTCCATCAGGCCGAGACGGTGTTCCTGGCTCCCTGATGCGGCTCAGAGGGGACCGTCGCGGTCGCGGCGGTCCCGCGGGGCGGTGTGCCCGATGATGGCGCTGAAGCCGAACAGCAGGAGCAGGACGCCCATCACGATCTCGACCCCGCAGATCAGCCGCACCGCCCCCGTCACCGGGTGGATGTCGCCGTAGCCGACCGTGGCGAAGGTGACCAGCGAGAAGTACAGCCCCTCTGGAAAGGTCAGGTCGCGGCGCACGCCGTCGATGATGAAGTTCGGCTCCACCATGAAGCGGTCGAGGATGGTGTAGAAGGCGCCGAACATGATGATGCACAGCGAATAGAAGGTCAGGAAGGCGAAGGCCGGCAGCACCAGCCGGGCCGCCTGCTGGAAGAAGCCCTCGAACAGCAGCCCGGCGTCGAGCAGGAAGACGGCGATGTCGCGGGCGACGAGGGCGACGACGACTCCGATGGCGGTCATCGACAGCAGGAAGATCGCCGTCAGCATCTCCGGCGCCACGTCGCGCCCCGGCAGCAGGAAAGTCAGCGCGCCGATTCCCCAGACCGGGGCCATCCACAGGAAGATGCGATCGAAATGCCCGCCGTCGCGCAGGCGCCGCGACATCACGATGCTGCGGATCGTGTCGGCCCGCCACCAGGCGCCCCCGAGGAAGGCGATCAGCGGAATCGCGAAGGCGGCGGCCTGGATGTGCGACGGGATGCTGTGGAAGTTGCTTTCCAGGAAGAAGACGAAGACGCAGGCGTAGACGCCGATGAAGTTCGCCAGGGCCAGGCTGAAGAACTGGCTCCCCGGAAACAGGTAGTGGAAGGCCCCGACGACGAGGCCGACCGACCCCAGCAGGGCGAAGGCCAGATCGCCCGACACCGAGCGGATGGACAGGGCGATCATCCCCTGCATCAGCGCGGTCAGCACCGCGCCGGTCAGCCAGGACCGGCGGGGGCGCGGCCGGGACGTATGGGCGGGGCCGGCGGCCTTGCTGGAGCGGCGGTCGGGGAGGATCTGGTCCATGAGCGAACCGGTTGTCGGTGGTGCCCACCTTATAGCGCCATGGCCGGTCCCGATGGCAGGACTTTCAACCGCCCTCCCCCAACGGGCGACGGACGGTGGGCGACGGGCGGCGGGCGGCGGGCCTACCAGCCGCCCGTGCTCAGCCAGCGCTCCACCATGTCCAGCCGGTCCCAGCCCCAGAAGGGCTCGTCGTCGACGATGACGAAGGGGGAGCCGAAGACACCGCGGTCCACCGCCGCGTCGTTCTCGGCGCGCAGGCGGTCCTTGACGGTCTGGTCCTGGAGGGCCGCGGCCACCGCCGCCCGGTCGTGGCCGAGCGTGCCGGCGATCTCCACCACCGTTTCGGCGGGGCCGATGTCGCGCCCCTCCCCCCAATGGGCGTGGTAGAGGGTGCGGGCCAGCAGCTTCGCCTGCTCGGGATGCTCGTCGGTCAGCCAGTAGAAGGCGCGCGACGCGGCGACGCTGTTGGCGGGGGCCGAGTCGGGGTAGGTGAAGGGGGCGTTGGTCAGCCGGGCGATCCGGCCCACGTCATGGACCAGATACTCACCGCGCAACGGCTGCTGGAGGTTCGGCTTCATCCCCGTCACCTTGAAGATGGCGCCGAGCAGGATCGGGCGCCACGTGACGGTGCGGCCATGCGCCGCAGCGAGATCCTCGATGCGGCGGCTGGCGAAATAGCCGTAGGGCGAGGCGAAGTCGAAGTAGAAATCGATGGGGTCGGCCATCCGCGGTTCCTCCCGGTTCTGCTTTTCCGGAAAGGCTAGCGCGCGCCGAAGGTTCCGTCCAGCCGCCGACGGCCGGACGGGACTCATACGGCCGGCCGTATGACCCTTTCGCACATGGCTGCGCCATGTGCTTTCGGTATCAGACCGTCTTCACCTTGGCGTCGAAGACATAGCCGGCGCCGCGCTCGGTCTTGATGATCCGCGGCTCCTTCGGATTCGCCTCGATCTTGCGGCGCAGCCGCAGAATCAGCACGTCGATGGAGCGGTCGAACACCTCCGCCCCATCGGCGCGGGTCAGGTCCAGCAGCTGGTCACGGGTCAGCACGCGCTGCGGGCGCTTCACGAAGGCGGCGAGCAGGCCGAACTCCGCCTTGGTCAGCTCCACCTCGCGCCCGTCCTGGCTGCGCAGGCGCTGGGCGGTCAGATCCAGCTCCCAATTGGCGAACTGCACCACGGCGCGCAGGTCGTCGGGGCTGCGCGGCGGGCGTCCCTCGCCGGAGACGCGGCGCAACACGGCCTTGATGCGGGCCAATAATTCGCGCGGGTTGAACGGCTTGGTCAGGTAGTCGTCGGCGCCCAGCTCCAGCCCGACGATGCGGTCCACATCCTGGTCCTTTGACGACAGGATGATGACGGGGATGTGCGATTCGGTGCGGATCTGGCGGACCAGCCCCAGACCGTCGCCATCGGGCAGCCGCAGGTCGCAGACCACCAGATCGACGGAGTCGCTCTCCAACGCCTTCTTCGCCGCGGCCGTGTCCGGTGCGGTGGTCACGCGGTAGCCTTCCGAAGCCAGATAGGACTCCAGAAGTTCGCGCACCGGCTCATCGTCATCGACCGCGAGAATGTGCATGGCCGTTACCTCCCGTCCTCTTCATAGCTCACCGCCATGGGTGCACGCAATCGGTTACAAGCCCGTAACAGGCACTCGCCGCACGACCGATGGGTGAATCGGCTGAAACATCCTGCCGTGCGATCGAAACGAAAAAGCCGGTTTCCTGAAATCACCCGGTCATCACAGGTTGGTTTATTCCTCTCAGCCGCGAGGCGAAAGGCAAAAGCCCGCACGGAAGGGGAATCAAGATGCTCGTGCTCGACCAGTGCCTGGAACGGATGGCCCATCTCGACCGCGCCGACCGCCTGCTGAACGAGGTGCGCGTCTACAACAACCGCCTGCCGATCCGCGAAGCGCTGGCCCAGCACCGCGCGCTGCTGACCGAGGCCCGCCGCCACATCGAATCGGCGCGCACGCTGGTCGGCGAGCCATGAGCCGGAGACGCGGAAGGCTCAACAGCGCGCGGTGACCTCGATCTCGATCTTCATGCGCGGGTCGGCCAGCGGGCAGACCATGGTCGTGCCGACGGGCGGGCGGTCGCGGAATTCCTCCGCCAGGATCGGCTGAACCCGAGGGAAGTCGGCGGCATCGGCCAGATAGACCCGCATCCGCACCACATCCGACAAATCCGCCTGCGACCGCGTCAGGGTCCGGCGGATGTTGCGCAGGGTCTGGCGCGCCTGCTCCTCCACATCGCCGGCCATAGTCCGGCGCTCCGCATCGAAACCGGAAGTGCCGGACACGAACACCCATCGCCGTTCCGGAGCGTCCGCGGCTCCGGTCACACTGCCGGCCATGACGGAACGCGCGCCGTCCCCCCACCAGCCGCCGGCCACCCCTTCAGCTCCGCTCCCGCGAAGATCCATGGCGCTTCCATCCCTTATTGTTTGTGTACTTTATAGTCAGCAGAACCGACCTGGCGCCTTTATGTCACAGAGGGCCGAACCCGCACAAACTCTGCCCCGCGGCGGCTCCGCGGCATGTCGGCGCGGTTCGCGTCTTCCCGCCCGCCCAATTCTTTCCCAAATCAAAGCGTAAGCCGGGCAAGAAAGCCGGCCTCGGTCCGTCGGGTCCAGTCCGTCAGGCCAAGAACGCCCTGTCGTCCATAACGGGAGAAACCCGCATGTCCGGGATCACGAAAGCCGCCCTCTTCACCATCGCCGTGCCGCTGCTGACCGCGCCCGCCCTGGCGGCGGACCAGCCGCCGGGAGCGCTGGCGCTGAAGCGGGTGCTGCTGTCCACCGGCGGCGTCGGCTATTTCGAGCATGAGGCGCGCGTCTCCGGCGATGCGGCGCTGACCCTGGAGGTGCGCCGCGACCAGGTGGACGACGTGCTGAAGAGCATCGTGGTCTACGACGACCGCGGCGGCATCGGCACGGTGGACCTGCCGGGGCAGGAACCGCTGGAGACCGCCTTCCGCGAGCTGCCCTTCACGCCGCAGGATCTCGCCTCCCCCACCGCCCTGCTGAACGCGATGAAGGGTGCGGAGGTGCAGACCAGCGGCTCCCGCGCGGTGTCGGGCCGGCTCCTCTCGGTGACGGAGGAATACACCCAGCTTCCCAACGGCGGCGGCACCGTCACCCGCAACCGCGTCAGCCTGATGACGGCGGAGGGGCTGCGCCAGCTCGTCCTGGAGGAAACCGATTCCCTGCGCTTCGCCGACCCGCGGGTGCAGGCGCAGCTCGACTCCGCGCTGGCCGCCGTCGCCGGTGCGGCGGGCAAGGAGCGGCGGCGCCTGACCATCCGCACCACCGCCCCGCAGGCGGACGCGGGCGCCGAGCGCACCGTGCGCGTCGCCTATGTGGTGGCCGCCCCGCTGTGGAAGGCGACCTACCGCCTGACCCTGCCCGAATCGGCGCCCGGATCGGCGAAGGGGACCGAGGGCGGCACGGGCGACCTACAGGGCTGGGCCGTGCTGGAGAATCTCAGCGGCGACGACTGGAAGGGGGTGGAGCTGTCGGTGGCGTCGGGCAACCCGGTCACCTTCCGGCAGGCGCTCTACTCCGCCTATTTCGTGAACCGTCCGGAGGTGCCGGTGGAGGTGCTGGGCCGCGTCCTGCCGCCCCCCGACGAGGGCGCCGTAGCCGCCGACGTGATGGCGAAGGCGCAGGATTCGGCCGTCCGCTCCCGTGCCGCCGCCGAGTCCGGCGCCCCGACCGCCATGGCCCGTCTCTTATACACCGCCGACGCTCGCG
>NZ_WHOR01000308.1:0-6235 GCF_013340925.1 Azospirillum formosense | reverse complement strand
GTCCGCCGCCGCGCGCTCGGCCAGACGGAGCAGGCCGTCCTCGCCCAGCATGGCGCCCTCGGCATCCCGGGCTTCGCTCAGCCCGTCGGAATAGAGGAACAGGCTGTCGCCGCGCCGCAGCGGAACGCGCCGGTTCGTGTAGGCCGAGTCCGGGAAGGCGCCGAGGAGCGGGCCGGACGCGTCCAGCGGCTGGAGGCCGAAGTTGGTCGCCAGGAGGGGGCTGGGCGATGCGGCAGCGGCGTAGAGCAGCGTGTCGTCGGTGCGGTCGATCACCCCGTAGAAGGCGGTGGCGAACTGCCCCAGCGGCAGGATCTCGCACAGCCGCCCGTTCAGTTGGCGCAGCAGGCGGGCGGGATCGCGCAACTCCTCCGGCGGGGTGCGGGTGAGCAGCGTGTGCAGGCGGAAGGCGTTGATCGCCGCGGCGATGCCGTGGCCCGACAGGTCGGCGGCGAAGACCCCGACCCGTCTCCCGTCGAACGCGAAGGCCGTCCAGAAGTCGCCGCCGATCTCGTCCGACGCGCGGAAGACCGAATCCACCGCCAGCCCGTTCCGCTCGGCGAGGGCGGCCAGTTCCACCGGCTCCGGCACCAGGGCGAGCTGCATGGCGCGGGCCTGCCGCAGGTCGCGCTCCACCCGCTCGTGGAAGGCGCGCAGCTCCTGCACCATCGACCGCCGCTCCAGGTGATAGCGCACGCGGGCGATGCATTCGCCGGGGTTGATCGGCTTGGTGATCAGGTCGGTCGCCCCGGCGCTGAAGCAGACCGTCCTCATCTGGTCGGAGTGCAGCGCGCTCTGCATGAGGATCGGCAGGTCGCGCCAGCGCGGATCGCCGCGCAGGCTGCGGCAGACGCCGATGCCGTCCATCCGCGGCATGGCCGCGTCGAGCAGCAGCAGGTCGGGGGCAAAGCTCTCCAAGCGCTCCATCACCTCTTCCGCGGAGGAGGCGAAGGCGACCTGGGTGATCCCGGCCCAGTGCAGGAAGCGGGTCAGTGTCCTGCGGTTGAAGGCGCTGTCGTCGGCGATCAGCACCCGGCAGCCGCCGAGCGGGATACCCAGCGCCATTCCGTAGACCGAGACGCCGGCGCCGGGGCGGGCGGGGCGCGGTGGCGCGGCGTCGTCCGTGCCGGGCGGCAGCGTCATGGCGCGGGCGTGGCCCATCGCGTCCATTCCCGCCGCGTCAGTCGGCGATGGTGAACATGGTGTGGAATTTGGCGATCGTGATCAGGCGTCGCACCTCGTCGCGGGCGCCGCGGATCGCGAAATCCAGATTGCGCCGCTGCGCGGTGTCGCGGGCGATGATGAACATGCCGAGGCCGGAGGAGTCGACGAAGTCCAGCCGCGACAGGTCGAACACCATCCGGTGCCCCGCCGGCCGCTCGAAGGTGGCGATGACGTCGCGGAAGGTGTCGTGATCGGCAAAGGTCATGCGCCCGCTCAGCACGATCTCGGTGCTGGCCGGGGCCTCGCGGACGGAGAAATCCATGGCGGCGCTCATCTGTGGTTCACCCGTGGCCGAAGAGAGGCGCAATCCCCCATTGGTCGGACCGGCGGGGATGCGGGCGCATTCTAGGGCCCCGGGAATTGCACTTTGATGACGTTGCCGTGTCAGCGCGGCGTCATCCGGCCGGGACAGGCGGACTTTATTGCAGAGCGGCCTCTTCCACCCTCGGATGCGACAGGCGCTCGGCGATTCCGCCGGCGAGCCATGCCGAATAGGCATCGCGTCCCTCCGGTGCGAGCATGCCGCTGCGGCAGAAGGTCATCGTTTTGCGCGCCGAGTCGGGGAAACGCCACAGTGGCAGGTCCGCCTGCCCGCGCAGCCGGTCGAGCGCCGCCGGGCGGTAACCGTTGCCCGCGCCGTACAGACGCTCCTCCACCGCCGCCGGGCGGGGCGGAAGCAGCAGGGCGATCCCGACCCCGGAGGCGCGCGCCTGATCGGCGAAGCGCCGCACCCGCTCGAAGGCCGGCGAGTCGTCGTTCATGCGGACGGCGTCGTCGCGGGTTTCCACCCAACGGTCGGCGGCGGTGGCGGTCCAGTCCTGAGGACCAACGGCGTGGCACGGCTTGGCGTATTGCAGGGCGCTCTGGTCAGGCAGGTAGGAGCGGCCCAGCATCGCCACCTCCGTCAGGTGCGAGCCGTAGCGGCGCATACCGGCGAAGTCGCTGCGCTCCGCGAACAGCAGGTCCACATCCAGCAGGACCAGCGCCGGCTTCAGCTTCAGTACGTCGCCCAGCAGCGGTTCGAAATCCTCGATCCGGGCGTCGTCGTGGACGATGCGCAGGAAATGCAGGCTCTCCACACCATGCTTCGCCGCCAGCGCGGCCATGCCCGGCTCGTCCAGGGTGGCGTTGCGCAACGCCGAGTCGCCCAGCGCCACCACGACGGTCGGCGACAGGTCCCGCGCCGCCCGCTCCGCCGTGGCGGCGATGCGGTTGCTGTTGTACCAGGCGAAGGGCCGGTCCTGGAGGCTGTAGCCGGTCCAGAAGGCCCCCGCCGTTCCGGCCGCAAACAGCGCGGGGATCACCGCCAGAAGGGTGATCCACAACCGCCGCGGCTTCGCTTGCGGCACGCTCCTTGCCGTCCGGTGCTTTTGCGGTTCAACAGGCCCGGTCATGGTCCCTCTGCTCCTCCCAGCGGTGCGCCCAGCGATGCACGGTGTCCTGCGAGTCAAACACTCCGGGAGGGAGCAGGGTCCCGAGCGCCGCCATGGTTTTCCTATGACGAAGGGGGCATCCGTTCGGATCGTGCCGGAGTAGCCGGGTGCGGGCGCTTTCGTGTAGTCTTGCGCGAAAGGCGAGGCACGCATCGAGGAACAGGATGAGCACTGAAATCCGCACCTTCATGATCCCCGACGCGAGCGCGGACGAGGCCCAAGGGCAACTCTCCTCCTTCCTGCGCGCGGTCGAGGTGCAACGCATCGACACCGCCTACGCCGACGGCGCCTGGCGCATTCTCGTGCTTTACAAGGACCTGAAGCGCAAGGAGGAATCCCTCCAGATCGAGGCTGCGATCAACGCCGCCCTCAACGGTTGGCGGGACCGCGCGGCGGCTCGCGAAGGGCTGTCGCGCGACGCCGTGCTGCCGGACGAGCTGGTGCCGGAAATCGCTCGATTCGCCCCCACGACGGAGCGCGAGCTGTCCATCATCGTTGGTGCCCGCGATCTCGGCGTCGGTCACTTCGGCGGGGAGATCGTGCAGGTCGTCCGCGCGACCTTGGATGAACTGATCGACTGACGCAGCCACCCTTCCGGAATGGCGTAGGCCGAAGGGCCGGTCGACCATGTCCATTGTGCCGAAAGAGAAGCCAAACCCGCCGTAAGCCAGATTCCAGGCCCCTTCACGCTGTGCCAGCATACCTTTGTGGTTTTGCGGCAATGCAACATGGCGGAGGCCATGGACGGGACATCCGGATCAAGAGGCGACGTGCCCGATTACCGTGCCATGGCGCGGGAACTGGAAGCCTTCAGCCGTCAGGCGGCGGAGCGCGCGGCGGCCACCGGCGACGGCAGCATGGACGCTCTGGCGCAGCGGCTGGAGCGCCACGCCGAGCAGATCCGGCATGATCTGGCCGAAGCTCCGACGCGGCGTTTCGGCTGGCGCCTAGGCCTTCTCCACCTTCAGCAGAGTGCCCTCGGCACCGACGATGCGGACACGGGTTCCGGCGGGGAGGTCGGGCCCCTCGACGGTCCAAAGCCCGTCGCCGATCTGCGCCCGGCCCCGCCCGTTGACGATGGGGCCGTCCAGCGTGTGCAGCGTCCCGATGTATTGCGCCGTCCGGCGATTCAGATGCGGCGTGTGCGTCGTATGCGCTGAGCTGCGGGACAGGAAGCGGGTTCCCACCAGTGCGGCGATGGCGAGCAGGGCGAACAGCAGCCCCTGATGCTCCCACGGCAGGGACGGCCAGACCAGAAGCACGAAGCCGACCAGTGCCGCGGCCCCGCCCAGCCACAGAAAGGCCGCTCCCGGCGCCACCGTCTCCAGCGCGCCCAGCAGCACGGCCAGAACCCACCAGTGCCAGAATTCGATCATCGCGCGTCCGCCTTCGGGGTTTCGCCCAATCCTACGACTCCGGCGGCACCGGCGCATCGCGCCTGTTCGGCTCGTCACGATTCCGTTCATCGCGGTTCCAGGGGCTGCGCGGTGCCGGCGGCGGAGCGGCGGCCGCTCCGGAGGACGCCTGTTGGTTCGGGAAGGCTTCGCGGGCGATCTCCGCGATGCCGCCGATGGCACCGATCACGTTGGCGGCCTCCAGCGGCATGAACAGCACCTTCTGGTTGGGGGCGGCGGCCACCGCGGTCAGGGCGTCCACATAGCGCTGGGCGACGAAATAGTTGATGGCCTGGACGCTGCCCCCGGTGATGGCGTCGGACACCAGCCGCGTCGCCTCGGCCTCCGCCTGGGCGGAGCGCTCGCGCGCCTCGGCGTCGCGGAAGGCGGCCTCACGCCGCCCCTCGGCCTGGAGAATGGCGGCCTGCTTGGCGCCCTCCGCCCGCAGGATCGCCGCCTGGCGCTGGCCCTCCGCCTCCAGGATGGAAGCGCGGCGGTCGCGCTCCGCCTTCATCTGGCGCGCCATGCTGTCGACAAGGTCGCGCGGCGGCTGGATGTCGCGGATCTCGATGCGCGTCACCTTGACGCCCCAGGGGCTGGTCGCCTCGTCCACCACGCCGAGCAGGCGGGCGTTGATCTGGTCGCGCTGGGACAGCAGCTCGTCCAGGTCCATCGAGCCCATCACCGTGCGGGTGTTGGTCATGGTCAGGTTGAGGATCGCCAGCTCCAGATTGTTGACCTCGTAGGAGGCCTTGGCGGCGTCGATCACCTGGAAGAAGACGACGCCGTCCGCCGTGACCATGGCGTTGTCGCGGGTGATGACCTCCTGCGAGGGCACGTCGAGCACCGTCTCCATCATGCTCTGCTTGCGCCCGATGCGGTCGATCAGTGGCAGCAGCAGATGCAGGCCGGGCTGGAGCGTGCGGGTGTAGCGGCCGAACCGCTCCACCGTCCATTCCTGGCCCTGCGGCACGGTCCGCACGCCCAGCAGAACCAGGGCCAGCGCGAAGATCAGGAGCGCGATGACGAAGAGCGTCAAGCCGCTGACCACCATCACCCCACCTCCCATCCGGTCGTTTCCTCCCTCGAACCATGCCACGGCGGGGCCACCCCGGCCAGAGCTAGAGCGGTCAGGGCGTCAGCCCAGCAGGGCGCCGAACGACTTCAGCGGCTCGTGCGCGTCGAACAAAATCTTCAGGATCGCCAGGATCGGCACCGCCAGCAGGGCTCCGGGGATGCCCCACATCCAGCCCCAGAACAGGATGGACACGAACACCCCGATGGGGTTCAGCGCCAGCCGCCGCCCGACGATCATCGGGGTCAGGAAGTTCCCCTCCATCATCGTCAGCGCCACGAAGGTCAGCGGCGGCCCGAAGATATGCAGCCCCCCGTCGAAGGTGAGCGCCGAGACCAGGAACAGCACCGCCGTCATCACCGCCGGCCCAATGAAGGGGACGTAGTTGATGAGCCCGGCCAGCGTGCCCCACAGCGCCGCGTTGGGCACCCCCCACAGCCACATCGCCAGCGTCGTCGCAAGGCCGAGCCCGATGTTGATGACCGTGATGGTCGCCAGATAGGCGGCGATGTTCTGCTGCACCGTGGCGGCGACCATGGCGTAATGCACGCGGTCGTCGACGTCGCGCATCGTGCCGATCAGCGCCTCCAGGCTCTGCCGCCCGCGGGCCAGGAAGAAATAGAGCAGAACCAGCAGGATCACCACGTTGGCGATCACCGCCTCCGCCTGGTGCAGCACCTGTTCGGCCAGCGACGGGCCGCGCACCACGACCTCCCGCGCCGCACCGTTGCGGTCGGAGGCCATCTGCTCGATCTGGCGGGAGGCCTCGCGGGCGCGGTCGATCCCTTCGCGGATGTCGCCCAGCTTGAACTCCAGCTCGTGGACCACGCGGGGCATCCGGTTGACCCATTCGGTGGCCGGGGTCGTCAGCGTGTAGATGGCCCCCAGTCCGGCGGAGAGCACCAGAAGCACCACCACCGCCGCGCCCAGCGCCTCCGGCAGGCCCAGCCGGTAGAGGCCGCGCACGCAGGGCCGCAGCAGCAGGCTGAGGATCAGCGCCAGCATGATCGGCAGCAGGACGTCGCGGCCGAAATACAGCGTGAACAGCAGCGCGATGACGAACAACCCCATCACCGCCACCCGCACCGGGTCGCGGGGATTCCGGGCCGGGG
>NZ_WHOR01000307.1:0-6263 GCF_013340925.1 Azospirillum formosense | reverse complement strand
ATTTTCCCCTTTGTCCCGTGGGCTCGGAGTTGTTTATAAGAGACAGAGCTCGAACAGGCCCGACAGCACGGCGACCTGCGGGAACATCGACACGCCCAGCACCACGAACAGCAGCAACCCCCGCCCGCGGAAGCCCACCCGCCCCAGCGCGTAGGCGGCCAGCACCGCCAGCCCCAGCGACAGCGCGACCACCGCCGAAGCGGCCATCAGCGAATTCAGGATGTTCCGCCCGAAGGGCTGCTCCTTGAAGATCGCCCCGTAGTTCGCCAGCGAGGGCTGCGACGGCCAAGCCTCCACCGTGAACAGCGCGCTTCCCGCCTTCAGCGAGGTGACGATGGCCCAGGCGAAGGGAAACACCGCCCAGACGACGATCCCCAGGACCACAAGCGCAAAGGCGATGCGTTTCAGGCCCATGTCCTCACCTCCCCGCATCGACGCGGACGCGGCCGAGCGTCACCGCCAGCACCGTCGCCACCGCCAGCACCAGGACCAGCAGGGTCGCCGCGGCGGAGCCGTAGCCCACATCCTGGAAGTCGATCAGATATTGCCGGGCATAGACCGACATCGACATGGTGGAGCGGCTGTTGCCGGTCAGCACATACATCAGGTCGAACACGCGCAGCGCGTCCAGCGTGCGGAACAGCACCGCCACCATCAGCGCCGGACGGATCAGCGGCAGCGTGATGCGGACGAACACCTTCACCGGATGCACCCCGTCCACCCGCGCCGCCTCGTAGAGGTCGCGGGGGAGCATCTGGAGGGCGGCCAGGATCAGCAGCGCCATGAAGGGCGTGGACTTCCAGACATCGACCGCGATCACCACCGGCAGCGCCAGATCGGGATCGGCGGTCCAGGCCCGCGGCTCGGCGATCAGCCCCAGTCCCATCAGGATCGCATTCACCACGCCGTAGAGGTCGTGGAACATCCAGCCCCACATCTGGGCCGACACCACGGTGGGGATCGCCCAGGGGATCAGCACGGCGGCGCGCAGCAGCCCGCGCCCCGGCAGATGCGCGTTCAGGATCAGCGCGATTCCCAGCCCCAGCGCCGTCTCGATCCCCACCGACACCACGGTGAAGACCAGCGTGTTCCACACCGCCCGCCACCAGACGGGATCGCGCACCAGCCACAGATAGTTGTCCAGCCCCACGCCCTGGAAGCCGTCCAGCGTGGCGAGCGTCGCGTCGGTGAAGGAGAAGAAGACGGTGCGGAACAGCGGCCAGCCGGCCACCCCCGCCAGCACGGTCAGCATCGGCAGCAGGAACAGCCACGCCGCCCGGCGCCTCTGGTGCATCAGACTGGGGGTCTGGGGGTCGCTCACCAGCGCCCTCCCCGGCTGATGCGGACCAGAGCCTCCTTGAGGTCCGGCAGCATCGCCTTGGCGTCCTGCCGTCCGGTCAGCACCTCGTGGACGTTGGCGTAGAACTCCGCCGACACCTGGTTGTAGCGCATGCCCGTCGCCTGGGCCGGGCGGTTGACCGCGTTGGCGATGGAGTCGGCCAACTCCGCGAAGAAGGGGTTGGCGGCCACCACCTCGGCGTCCTCGTAGAGCGCCGGGATGGTCGGGTTGGAGGCGCCGTGGATGGCCCGGCGCTTCTGCTCGTCCAGGCCGGTCAGATACAGCGCCAGGTCTGCGGCCTCGTCCGCATGGGCGGAGAATTTGCTGACCGCCAGCAACTGCCCGCCCAGCGTGGAGGTGTGGCGCCCGTCCGGCCCGCCCTTGGGCAGCGGCACCACGGCGACCTTGCCGCCGACCGCGCTGTCCGGCGCGTTGACCAGCGTCCAGGCGTAGGGCCAGTTGCGCATGAAGACGGCGTTGCCGGACTGGAAGACGCCGCGCGCCTCCTCCTCCATATAGTTCAGCACCCCGGGCGGGCTGATCGAGCCGACCCAGCCGTGGGCCATGGCCAGCGCCTCCGCGGCGCGCGGGTTGTCGATGGTGATGGCGCCGTCGGGGGCGACGATGGTGCCGCCGTTGCGGCTGGCGATCCATTCCAGGGCGTTGACGGTCAGCCCCTCATAGGCGCGGCCCTGCCAGACATAGCCCCACATGCGGTCGCGCCCGGCGGCGCGCTCCGCCCGCTGGATCAGGGCGGCGGTGTCCTGAAGCTCCTCCCAGGTCTGCGGCACCGGGCGCCCGTGGGCCTCAAGCAGATCCTTGCGGGCATAGAGGACCCCGGCGTCGGCGAACCAGGGCATCGCGACCAGCCGCCCCTTGACCGTCGCGGCCTCGATCATCGCCGGAAGATGTCGGCGAACAACATCAGGCCCGGCGCGGTCCTTCAGGTCGATGAAGTAATTGCCGAGGATGCCCGGCCAGACCACGTCGATCTGGAACACGTCGATGTCCGGCGACCCGGCGGCGAGAAGCTGCTGGTAGAGCGCCAGCTGCTCGCTCGCCCCCTTGGGCGGGGAGACGAAGCGGACCTCGTTGCCGCTGCGCTGCGCCCACTCCTGCGCGCCGTCGCGGCACAGGTCGAAGCTGATGCCGAGCCCGCTGCAGGCGAGAGTCACCGTCGCCCCGGCGGCAGGCAGCGCCGAGACGGCCGTCAGCATCCCCGCCAAGAGCAACGCGCACCGCCGCGCCATGGAGCCCCTTCCATTCCCGGACGATCCGGGTCCGGAAGGGAAACTGCAATGGCCGCGGTCGAGTTCCCTTGCGCTTGTGCCCCGCCCCGTCAGGCGGGGGTGGCGGCCTCGCGGCGGCAATGCAGCAGGCTGAACAGGCCGAAGGGCGGAACGGTCTGCAACTCCTCGACCTTCAGGCGGGAGCCGGACATCAGCGTGTCCAGCGTGAAGTCGGGCCGCCAGCCCAGCTTCTTGGAGAAGGGCGCCATCCAGTTCTCCACCGAGCGGCGGATGCCCGGCTTGTCGGCGGCAAAATGGTTGACGATCAGGATGTCGCCGCCGGGACGGCAGACGCGCTCCAGCTCGTTCATCGTGCCCTGCGGGTCGGGAACCACGGTCATCACATACATGGCGACCACGAGGTCGAAGCTGCCGTCGGCGAAGGCCAGCTTGCCGGCGTCCATCTCCAGCAGCCCTTCCACATTCTCCAGCCGCTCGCGGTCCACCCGGTCCTGGGCGACGCGCAGCATCTCCGACGACAGGTCGATGCCGACCACGCGGTTGTCCTTGCGGTAGTCGGACAGGGAGATGCCCGTGCCCACGCCCACCTCCAGAACGCGCAGGCCGCCCCGCCGGTTGATCCACTTCACGGCGGCGTGCCGGCCGGACGCCAGCAGGTTCCCGAAGACGGGGTCGTAGAAGCGCGCGTAGCGCCGGTAGGCGGCGCGGATGGAGTCGGCGTCCATTGGGTCTCCCTCACGATTCCTGGCGCAGGATTTTCGGCCGCGACCATAGCGGCCTTTCGCACCACAGGAAAGCCGCAGCGCGCCCCCTTGTTCCATGCCGGGTTCCACGCCGGGCGCACCTCCCCGTCCGTTTCGAAGCGTCATCACATGTGAAGCACGGCGGTTGACACCACCATCAACATGACTCATGGTGCCCGCGCGATCACCCCAAGCAAGGGATGCCCCCGTGGCCCACGAGATGAGCGGCGAGGAGCTGCGCCGCTACCGCGAACAGCGCGGCATGAACCAGCAGGCACTGGTCGGCTGGCTGAACGAACGGCTAAACCGGCGCTACGACCGCGCCAAGATCTCCCGCTGGGAAACCGGGGCGGAGCGGATTCCTCAGAACGTCGCGGGCGCCCTGAAGACCGTGACGGAGCCGGTCGGCATCCCCGCGGCGGCGGTTCGCGCGGCCCCGGTGGTGTTCTGCGCCGCCAACCAGAAGGGCGGGGTCGCCAAGACGACCACCTGCGTCAACGTCGCGTGGCTGCTCGCCCAGTCGGGGCGGCGCGTGTTGCTGATCGACTGCGACCCGCAGGCCAACGCCACCGTGCATCTGGGTGTCGACCCGCACGAGCGGGAACTGGCCAAGGCGACCCTGACCCACGCGCTGAAGGCCAGCCGCCCGATGAAGGAGTTCATGACGCCGGTCTGCGACGGGGCGTTCGACCTGCTGCCCTCCTCCATCTCGCTGGCGGCGACGGACCGGGAGCTGCTGCGCCAGCCCAACGGCACGCTGATCCTGCGCGCCAAGATCGCACAGCTTGCCGGCCAGTACGACTTCGTGGTGCTGGACTGCCCGCCGCATCTGGGCGAGCTGACCGTCTCGGTGCTGAACGCCGCCGACCAGCTGCTGATTCCGACCCAGACGGAGATGCTGTCGATGATGGGCATCCCGCAGCTTTTCGAGACCATCGCCGGCGTGCGCGAACTGGTGAATCCGCGCCTCCAGATCCTCGGCGTCCTGCCGACCATGTACAGCCCGCGCCGCCTTCAGGACGAGACGGTGATGAAGGAGCTGCGCGAGCTTGCCGCGGCGGAGCAGCTCCGCCTCTTCTCCCCGGTTAAGCGCGCCGCCGACTATTCCAAGAGCGTGATGGCCGGGCGCCCCGGCCTCGCCTACAACCCGAACTCCGCGGGCGCGGAGAGCTTCCGCGAGATCGCCGACGCCCTGCTGGCCCTCGCCGGGGAGGAGATGCGCCATGGCGCGTAAGCTCGACACCTCCAACGCCGGCCTGTTTAAGCGGGCGCTCAGCCGCACCGGCAGCGGCGGGGGCAGCAACGCCGCCCTGTTCGGCCTGTCCGGCAAGATGCGCCACCGCGAGATCCCGCTGGATCAGGTGGAGCCCAACCCCGACCAGCCGCGGCGCAACGCGCGCGGGGCCGACATCGCCGCGCTGGCCGCCTCCATCGGCGAGCGGGGGTTGCTGCAACCGATCAACGTGCGGGAAGTGGCGCCCGACCGCTTCCAGATCGTGGCGGGCGAGCGGCGCTACTGGGCCTACCGCGCGCTGGAGCGGGAGACCATCCCGGCCCTGGTCATCGACACCGACGACGTGCAGGCGCTGGCGCTGATCGAGAACGCCCAGCGCGTCGACCTGCATCCCATCGACCTCGCCCTGACGCTCGCCAAGCTGATCGGCGACAAGGGGCTGACGCAGGAGCAGGCCGCCGTCCTGATCGGCAAGTCACAGGAGTATGTGGCCCGCCTGCTGGGCATCCTGCGCCTGCCCGCCCGAATCCTGGAGGAGGCTCCGGACCGGCCCGCCGTCTCCGTCTCCCTGCTGATGGAACTGGCGGAGCTGCCCGACGAGGCGATCCAACTCGCGCTCTGGAAACGGGCCGGCGACGGCCTGACCGTGAAGGACGTGCGCAACGCCAAGCAGGAGCGCAAGGCGGCCCTCCCGTCCACGCCGTCCGCGGCCCCCGCCTTGCGGGCGCTGCGCAGCAATGTGGACAAGATCCACAGCCTGCGCGCGTCGGGCCATGCGCTGGCCGAGGACCAGCGGCGGGAGCTGCGCGACCTGCGCGACGCCATCGACGCGCTTCTGCGCGAGTGAGGGCTCGAGAGAAAACCATGTGAGCTGGAATTTTTTTATCACGCATCCTCGTCGGTAGCGGTCATTGGACAGAGTTCGACTCTTGCGCGATGCTTGGCGATGTTACGCCATCCATCCCCAGAAGGGTGCAGCCATGTCCGATACCGCCGTCGCCGACCCGACCGCTTCCACCATCCAGTTGCCGGCCGTCCAGGCGCCGGCAGCGCCGTCCACCCCTCCGCCGAGTGGCGCCGCGGTCATCCAGAACGAGCAGGGCAAGGCGAACTCCCTGCTGAACACCATCGCGGACAAGCTGGACCGGCTGGTCACGCTGACCGTGGTAACCGCGATCGCCGACATCGACGTGGTCCAGGACGACCCCAACCAAGTCGGCTTCACCTGCCGTCCGAAGTCCGGAACGACCATCGAGGCGTTCCAGACCCAGGTCAACCTGGTCACCGGCGACATCGAGAACCTGATCAGCCGGGATTTCGCGACCAACACCGCCTACCACAGCCTGACCGAGTTCCATCTCGCCCAGGTCACCAAAAGCAGCGACATCGTCAGCACCAACCTGAAGGCGATCCGCGATCTGGCCGTCCAGATCTCCGGCCGCCCGAGCTGACGCGCCTCCGGAGCGGCGGGGAGCCCTTCCTCTCCCCCCCGCCCCTCCCCACCCCGCCCCCCCCAACCCCCCGCCCCCCAACCCCCCGGGCGGGGCGGGGGTCGCCCCCCCCCCGGCCCCCGTCCCCCCCCCCCCCCCCCCCCCCCCCCCGCCGGGGGGAAGCCACCTGGAGAACCCCCCACGCCCCGTCCCCGCCGGCGGGCCCCCCCGCCCAGGCGGCGCCCCCGCCCCAGTATCCTTTTTCCA
>NZ_WHOR01000306.1:0-6313 GCF_013340925.1 Azospirillum formosense | reverse complement strand
GCCAACAGCCATCGCTTCGGTCAGCATCCGCTTGATCTGAGCGGAACTGGTAACGTCGAATGCTGTCCTGCCGTAGTTGGTCTTGATCGTAGGGTCAGCCCCACGGTTAAGCAACAGGCGCACAAAGGCGGGCTTGCCTTGCTCGGCTGCGATGTGCAACAGAGTCCAGCCGTCACTGTTTTGGGTGTTGATATCGACTCCTTGCTCAAGGAGAGCGATCAGGCTCCGGTCGTTCTTCTGCCACATTGCAGAGTTGAGAGCACCGTACAGGTCATCCCAGTCATCGGCATACACAGGTGCGCTGTTGAGAACAATCGCCGACAGCACGGCTACTGCCAGGAACTTCATCGCATCTCCTTGTGGCGTCTGCAAATTAGTTAATTCATGTGATGAAGGCTACTTGGAACGCGCGCTGTCTAACGCAGCCAGAGTGATCAGAAGTCCAGAGTTCCGCACTCGCCGTCCCCAAAGGGTCCGGTATGTTCCATCGGGTTGGCGATAATAACGTTTTCCCTCATGGAACACCGGTGATGGGAGAGCTTTCCAACCGCGCCATACACCATAAGCCAGTCCCGCGACTACGCCCGCACCCAATAGATCCATCGCTTCCATCCGCGATTCCTTGATGCCGGGGTCCTATGGTGCAAACACACAGAAGTGCGTGTCCGCCGCGGCAGCAGAATACCTGAATATGAATGGAAAGTGTCTCCGGTTAACCTGCCGAGGCGCCAGGAAAACATCCCGTAACGCTGAGTTCCGGCAACTGTCCCTATCCCCTCTCCCCAGGGGGGAGAGGGGGAGCAAGGGCTTGCTCAGGTGCGTTTGCCCCAGCCCGGCGCCGGGAAGACGGGGTCCATCTCCGCGGAGCCCTTGGGCAGGACCACGGTCGGGCGCAGGTTGCGGTTCTGCAGGCAGGCGGAGACGAGCTGGGTGTTCTGCCCCTTCTCGTCGAAGGTGATGGCCGGGCCGACCATCATCTTGTCCTTCAGGTTGGTCTGGCGCAGCGCCTCCAGCAGGGTGGCCGGCTCCGCGGTGCCCGCGCGCTTGAAGGCGTCGGCGGCGACCAGGATCGCCTCCAGCGTGAAGGCGACGTTGAAGGCGTAGCCCTCGAAGCGGTCGTTCGGGTACTGCTTCTTGAAGGCCGCCTCGACGCGCTTGGTCAGCTCCGCCTTGGGGTCGTACCAGGGCAGGTTGGTGATGGCGTAGTCGGCGTACTTGCCCAGCACCTTGTAGAACTGCTCGTCATACAGGCCGGGCGAGCCGGGGGAGACGATGCCCTTGGGCTCCCAGCGCTGCTTGACCATCTCGCGCACCAGCATGATGGCGTCGTTGGCGCGGGTGGTGACGATGGCGAGTTCGGCGCCCGTCGCCTTGGCCTTGGCCACCTCGACCGCGAGATCCTGGGCCTTCGGGTCGTAGGAGATGCTGTCGACGATTCCGAAGGGCATGTCCAGCTTGGGGAACAGGGCGTCCATCGCCTGCTTGTTCGCCATGCCGAAGGTGTCGTTGGCGTGCAGGAACACCGCCGTCTTCGGGGTGACGCCGCTGACCGCGAAGAGGTCCTTCATCAGCGCCAGCCCGTTGCTGACCAGCATGGTCGAGGTCGGGAAGTTGCGGAAGACGGTCTTGTAGCCCTGCTCGGTCAGGCGGTCGGCGGCGGCGATGTTCATCACCAGGGGCACGCCGCGCTGTTCGCAAACCTGGGCGGCGGCGGCGGTCTGGCCGCTGTCGAAGGCGCCGACGATGACGTTGGCGCCGTCGTTGATCAGCTTCTCGGCGCGCGAGCGGGCGACGTCCACGTTCGATTCGGTGTCGGCGGACAGAATCTCGACCTTGTAGCCGAGTTCGCCGAGGATGGCCGGCGCGATCTCGGCGCCGCGCTGGCAGGCCTGGCCCGCCTGGGCGAGCAGGCCGGAGCGGGGCAGCAGCACGCCCACCTTCAGCGCGGCGCCCTGCGCGAAGGCCGGCGCCCGGCCGAAGGCGGCGAGCGCGCCGGCCGAGAGGGCGACCGAGGCCGCGGCGGTGCCGAACTGGCGGCGGGTGAGTCCTCCCATGGACCCATTCTTGCTGATGCGATGATCGTTCATTATCGGGTGTTTCCCTGAGGCGTGGTCCCGGAGCGGATGATTTCCCCGCAATTGCCTTTGTGTCAAAGTGGAATCCACCGGAAGGCGACACACGGACGAAACGGACCCCACCGAATGGCGACCATCGAGGAGGCGCTGGGCATCGCGCTCGACCATCTGAAGGCCGGGCGGAGGGCCGAGGCGGTGGACCTGTACGGGCGGATCCTGGACGCCGATCCCGACAACCCGGAGGCGCTGCACCGGCTGGGCCTGCTCGCCGCGCTGGGCGGCGACCGGGAGCGCGGCATGGCGATGATCGCGCGTTCGGTGGAGCGGGACGGCGGGGACGCCGACGCTCATTTCAACCTCGGCGCCCTGCTCCACGTCTCCCTGCGGACGGAGGAGGCGATCGCCGCCTACCGCCGGGCTCTGACGCTGCGCGCCGACTTCCCCGACGCCGAATATCACCTGAGCGAGGCCCTGCAGGCCATCGGCCGCCTCGGCGAGGCGCTGGACGTGCTGGACCCGCTGCTGGCCCGCCACCCGCATTTCGTCCCCGGCTGGCGGCAGAAGGGCGACATCGAGGCCGACCTCGGCCGCCCCGGCGCCGCCGTGTCCTTCTACGAGATGGCCCTCGCCATCGACCCGCATGACGAAGGGTCGCGGGACCGGCTGGCGGCGCAGGCCGCGGCCTACCGCGCCCGCCGGGCGATCCTCGACGGGGCCGGGCCGGACGGGCGGCTGGACCTGCGCGACGTCACCGTCCTGGTCCCCTTCCGCGCCGACAGCGCGGACCGCAAGCGCAACCTGCGCTGGATCGTCTCGTTCATACTCAAGCACGCCGACACCACCGTCCTCATCGGCGAGGACAAGGCGGGGCCGAGCGACGTCGCCGAGGCGCTGGGGCCGGACCTGGCCGCCCGCTGCCGACACCTGCATCTGACCGGCAACGATACGCCCTTCACCCACAAGACCCACCTGCTCAACCGCATGGCCGAGGCGGCGGACACCCCGATCGTCGCCCTGCACGACACCGACGTCGTGGTCGATCCCGTGCAGTACGCGCTGGCCCGCGACGCGGTGCGCGGCGGGGCGGCCATGGCCTTTCCCTACAACGGGCTGTTCTTCTGGATTCTGGGGCGTGAGGTTCACCGGTTCGGGCACACGCTGTCGGCGGCGCCGCTGAACGCGGTCTGCCCGCGCTTTCCGCTGATGCACCGCAACTCGCCGGGCGGCGGCGCCTTCTTCGACCGGGCGGCATTGCTGGCGGCCGGGGCCTACAACGAGCGCTTCGTCTCCTGGGGTTATGAGGACGACGAGATCGTCGAGCGGTTGCGCAAACTGGGCCTGCGGGTCGAGCGGGTTCCCGGGCCGCTTTACCATCTGGAGCACGCGCGGCCCGAGAACTCCACTGACCGGAACCCCTTCATCGACGCCAACAAGGCGGAGCTGGAGCGCATCCAGGCCATGGACGTCGACGCGCTGCGCGCCGATGTCGCCGCCGGACGCCTGCGCCGGCCGCTGTTCTCCAGCGCCGGATAGGAGGGGCCAGCGGGACCCCAGGGGTCAGCCGGCTTGGCCCGCGGCGAACTGGTCGAACGCCTCCGTCGCCATGGCGGCGTACATCACCGACGGGCCGGCGCCCATGTAGATCGCCATGCCCAGCGTCTCCATCACCTCCTCCCGGCTGGCGCCCTGCTGGACGGCGGCCTGGGCGTGGAAGGCGACGCAGGCGTCGCAGCGCGTCGCCACGCCGATGGCCAGCGCGATCAGTTCCTTCGTCTTCGTGTCCAGCGCCTTGGCCTCCAGCGCCGCCCTGGCGATGGCGGAGAAGCCCTTCATCACCTCCGGAGCGCCGCCGCGCAGGTCTCGCACCGCGCCGGACATATCCTTCGCCATCCGCGGCCAATCCTTCACCATGGCTGAGAATTCCCTTCTAATTTAGATATTGCTAATTTACAGAAATCGCGTTGTGCTGCAAAGGGGAATGGGGAGCAACCCTGCCCTGCCCGCTGTTTCGGTGTGGCTCCCTTCACCACGCCAGCGACCGATCATGCCCCTGCGCTCCGCGCCCCCGCTCGCCGACAAGGACCCCTTCGACATCGACGAGGCGTTCCGGCGCCTGCGCCAAGCCGTGGCCGGACGTCCGAAGGCGGCCATGTTCGCGCTGCGCGACCGCGGCTACGGCAGCCCCTTCGAGCAGCTGGTGGGCAGCCTGATCTCCGCGCGGACGCGCGACGAAACGACCATCGTTGTGTGCGAACGGCTGTTCGCGGTGGCACGCACGCCGGAACAGATGGTCGCCCTGACGCCGGAGGCGCTGACCCGCCTGCTCGACGGCGCGACCTTCCCGGAGCCGAAGGCCCGCGACATCCGGGCGCTGTCCCGCCGCATCATCACGGAGCACGGCGGTGCGGTCCCCGACACGCCGGACGCCCTGATGGCCTTCCACGGAGTCGGACCGAAGATCGCGGCGCTGACCCTGGCGATCGGCTTCGACATTCCGGCGGTGGCGGTGGACGTGCATGTGCACCGGATCGTCAACCGTTGGGGCTTCGTCGCCGCCCCGACGCCGGAGCGCACCATGGTGGCACTGATGGAATTGCTTCCCCGCCATTACTGGGTGGAGATCAACGAGCGGCTGGTGCCCTTCGGCAAATGGGTCTGCACCGGCGACCGCCCGCGCTGCTCGACCTGCGCCATGCTGTCCATGTGCCGGCAGGTGGGCGTTACGACCCACCGGTGAGTGGTCGCCGGCAGCGGGATGCCGCACTTCGCCGCAGGTCGCGATACATGGTTGCATATCGCGATGCCGTATCTCCATTTTCGATGCATCGCCATAGACAATCACCCCGTGCCCCGCCAGGGCCACGGCATGGAGCGCACGCAATGATCGTGAGACCCTGTTCGCGGAGGACGGCCATCCATCGCGCCGCCCTGGCAGCTGCCCTCGCCACCGCCACGCTGATCGCTTTGGCCGGCGGGGCCTCGGCACAGGACAAGCCGGCGGCGCCGGGGGCAATCGTCAAGACCCTGCTTCAGGCGACCACCACCGCGGACGGCAAGGCCTTCGCCTATCCGGACGGCAAGCCGCTGGTCACGGCGCGGCTGGTCGAGCTGCCGCCCGGCGGCGAGATCATCCGCCACCGCCACGCCGTCTCGCCGTTCATCTACATCTTGGAAGGCGAGCTGACCATCGCCAGCGACAGCATGCCGACGCAGGTCTACAAGGCCGGCGATTCCTACATCGAGCAAGCGGCGTGGCACAGCGGCCGCAACCTCGGCACCACTCCGGTGCGGCTGCTGTCGGTTTATCCCAGCGCGGAGGGCGTCGCCCTGTCGGAGCGCCCGCAATAAGTCCGCTCGCCCGACCGGAGCGCGGCGGCTTGATTCACGTCATCGCGGGCAACGGCCAAGCTCGGCCATGGTCGCCGCCCGTCTGCAGCCCATTCCATCCAGGAACCCCGCGATGATCCTTTATGCACTGCGCTGCGCCTGCGGCTATGAATTCGAACAATGGTTCAAGAACATGGCCGATTACGACACACGCAAGGCCGATGGCCTGTCCTGCCCATCCTGCGGCGGAACCGAGGTGTCGAAGGCGATCATGGCGCCGCGCGTCGGCGCGTCCAAGCCGTCGCCCGCGCCGATGCCCGCCTGCAACCCGTCCGGCTGCGGCAACGCCATGTGCCCGATGTCGCAGATGGCTTGAAACAGGCGTGCCTGAGAAGGCCGCGGCCTACCGCCGGCCACGTCCGCCGCTGCTGAGCGGCGGCAGGGCGCCGGTAGTCAGCTCCTCCCGGCGGCGGCCGCTGCCGAAGCTCGGCTCGCGGCGCTGGTCGCGCGGGCCGTCGTTGCGTGGCGCCGGCCGCGAGGCGTTGGCTCGCCCGCTGCGCCACCACGCGAAGCCGATGCCGAACACCGTCGCCCCGATCACCCCCATCACGCCGTAGCGGGCGCCGTTGGCGGCCCAGCCCGGCAGCATCGACCCGCTGTCCGCCGCCGGCTCGACCACCGGCACCGGCTGACCGGACGGGGTGGTCGCGGTGACGCTGGCCCGCGGTGCGGCCTGCGGCACCGGACCCTGTCCATGTCCCTGTGAGGACGCCGTGACGGGGGGGGCGGGGGCCGGCGCCCGGGGGGCGCGGCTGCGGCCTGCGGGGGCGGCACCGCCGCCTCCAAGGCCGGGTGGACCGCCGCGCCCTCGCCGGGCGCCAGCACCGCCGCGACCTCCCGCTCCCACATGG
>NZ_WHOR01000305.1:0-6381 GCF_013340925.1 Azospirillum formosense | reverse complement strand
TCGTGGGATGGACGCGCTTCGCAGCAACCACATTTTGTGTTTTCTGAAACGACAGGAACGTGACCGAACGAGGCCGGAGGGGTCCCATGGCGAAAATCCACGAGCAGCTTACCCTGGAGGGATTCGAGGCGGTTCTTGCCCGCACCGAAGACCCCAAGGAGCGCCGCCGTGTGATGATGGCCCATGAAGCGCTGTCCAACGAGATGGACGCGATCGGCTATCTCCACGCCGGCTTCTGCCAAGCCTCCCTGCCGCACCGCAAGCCCAAGGACGAGACCGCCCCCTGGGTGCGCAACAACGGCAAGTACCAGCTCGTCGTCCGTCCCGGCATCCTGCCGCTGCGCGACGGCACGGTCCTGGACGTCGGCGTTCCCTACGGCGCCAAGGCGCGCCTGATCATGATCTACCTGCAGACCGAGGCGCGCAAGACGCGCAGCGCCCACGTCGATCTGGGGCCGAGCATGAGCGCGTGGCTGCGCCGTCTCGGGCTGGCCCCGACGGGCGGCGAGCGCGGCAACTACAAGCCGGTGCGCGAGCAGGTCCTGCGGATCGCCCGTAGCGAATTCACCCTGCGCACCACCACCGGCCCCTCGACCGCGGAGATTTCCGACCAGCGCCTGATCGACGGCATCAAGCTGTGGCGGGACGAGGAGGACACGCCCGACCTGTTCCGCACCGGCGGCGAGTGGGTGCGCTTCGTCCGCCTGACCCAGAGCTTCTTCGAGCATCTGATGGAACACGCCGTCCCGCTGGACGAGCACGCCATCGCCAAGCTGAAGAACTCCGCCCTGGCGCTCGACGCCTATGTGTGGCTGGTCCACCGCCTGCACCGGCTGGACAAGCAGACGGTCGTTCCCTGGCATGCCCTGTCGCAGCATTTCGGCTCGGTCAGCGAGCACCGCGTCCTGGCCTTCCGCCTGAAGGAAGCGCTGAAGGACGTCATGGCCGTCTATCCCGACGCGAACATCGAGCCGACGTCCAAGGGACTCGTCCTGCGTCCCTCGGCGCCGGCCGTGCCATCGAACAAGCATCTCGTCCTGCGCCCCGTCCGCGGCTGACGGGCGATTGGTCGAGCGTCGGACGGAGCCATCGGGCCTGACGCCTCTTTGCCGCGGAGACGCGGAGCGGACGCGCCTCCCGGAGCCCTTCTACAGGGGCAGCAGCAGTTCCCGCTCCGCCGCCGCATCCGCTGACGGCGCCGCCAGCGTTCCACGGGTGACCGCCACGGCGCTGCGCCCGCCGCCCTGCGGGATGACGCGCACCTGCACGCCGATCCGCTCCACCAACGCCGGGACGTGGCTGATGACTCCGACCTGCCGCCCGGTGGCCTGGAGCGCCTCCAGGCAGGACAGCGCCAGATCCAGGCTGCCGGGGTCCAGCGTGCCGAAGCCCTCGTCGATGAACAGCGTGCCGATCCCGCCGCCGCCGCTGCCTCCCGCCATGGCCGACAGGCCAAGCGCCAGCGCCAGCGACACCAGGAACATCTCGCCGCCGGACAGGCTGTGCACGCCGCGCCGCTCGTCGCCCATCTCGCCGTCCACCACCTGGATCTCCAGGTCGGCCCCACCGACCCGCTCCAGCCGGTAGCGGCGGGCGAGATCCGCCAGATAGCGGTTCGCCTGCACCAGCAGCAGGTCGAGGCTGAGGCTCTGGGCGAAGTTGCGCAGCTTCCGCCCGTCGGCCGAGCCGATGAGCTGCGCCATGGTCGCCCACAACTCCTGCGCCCTGCGCTGCGCCTTCACCCGGTCGAGCACGGCGGCGAGGCGGCCGCGGTTCTCCGTGTCGGCGCGCAGCCGGGCCTGGGTCTCGCCCAGCCGGCCGCGGGCCTCCTGAAGGCGCCGGCCCGTTTCGGCGACGGCCCCGCCGGCCTCCTCCGCACTGAGCAGGGGGCACCCGGCGGCGTGGTGCTCCTGCCGCAGCCGCGCCCGCTCCGCCACCAACAGCGCCGTCTCGCGCCGCGCCGATTCGAGGGCGGCCAGCGCCCGTTCCTCTTCGGCCAGCCAATCCTCGTCCCGGACCAGATGGGCGCGCGCCGCCTCCACGGTGACGCCGCAGCGCTCCGCCGCGGCGGCCAGGGTGTCGGCCGCGGCTTCCGCCTCGGCGGCGCAACGGCGGGCGGCATCGCCGCGTGTGGCGACGGCCTGCTCCGCTCCGGACAGGCGGGCTGCCGCGTCCTGCCGGGCGATCGTGGCCCGTTCGACCAGGGCCTCCGCCCGATGGCAGGCGTCGGCCAACTCCTTCTTCACCGTGGCGACCGCCTGCCCGCCCAGCAGGGACGCCCGCGCCGCGCGCCGATCCTCCAGCGCCGCGGCCAGCCCCTCGCACCGCCGCCGCGCGGCTTGCTCGGCCTGCCGCGCGCCCTCCAGCTCCGCCGCCTTGGTGCCGGCCTGCCGCTCCAGAGCCTCCACGTCGCGTCGCGCCTTGGCCAACCCCTCCCGCTGGCGCAGAACTTCGGCGACCCGCCCGCCGAGATCCTCGCGGAACGCGTCGGGGTCGTGGTCGAGCCGGCTGTCCCAGCCCTCAAGCCCGGCGAAGGGCGGGGCCAGTTCCGCCCGCACCGCCGCCCGCGTGTCCGCCGCCTGATCGCGCCGCGCCACGGCCAGGGATTCGGCGTGGCGGGCGGCGTCCCGCTGGCGGCTCCGCGCCTCGATCGCCCGCTCCGCCTCGGTCAGCGCCGCGTCCCGCTCGCGGCAGGCCTGCATCGCGGCGTCGATTCGCGCCTTGTGGTCCAACGCCCTGGCCTCGGCCCGCCCGGCTTCCGCCAGCTCAGCGTCCACGCCGGCCAACCGCCGGGTGACGGTCTCCGCGTCCGGTTCGGCGGGCAACCCGAAGCCCGGCGCCCGCTCCGCCCAGCGCCCCACCGTGGCCGTCCGGTCCGCCGCCAGGGCGGACAGCCGTCCATCCAGGGCCGCCGCGCGCTCCCGCGCCGCCTTCGCCGCGGCGCTGTGGGCGCCTTGGTCGGTGGCCAGCCCGGTCACTTCGGCGTGCAAGGCGGCGACGTGGCGCTCCTGATCCTCGGCCAGCCGGTCGAGCGGGGTGTGCCCGGCGCCCCAGGGATGCTCCGTGGCGCCGCAGACCGGGCAGTTCTCGCCCTCCGTCAGTTGAGCGCGCAGCGACGCCACATCCTCGCTGCGGGCGAGGCGCAAGCGGTGCAGGGTGGCGTCCGCCTCCTCCAACGCCGCCCGACGCTGGTCCAGCCGTGCTGTGGTCTCCGCGGCACGGGCCTCCCCGTCCGCGGCGGCGGTGCGCTGTTGCCCGCGCTCCACCTCGGCGTCCGCGGCGTCCGCGGCCAGCCGCGCGGCCCGTTCCGCCAATTGGGCCAGGACCGCCAGCCCGTCGCGGCGGTCGGCCAGCGCCGTGCGGCGCCCGCGCAGGGAGTCCAGCGATTCCACCGCCTCGGCCTTCAGCGCGGACAGCGTCCGCTCGGCCGCGTCCCGCTGTGCTTCGGCATCCCGTCGGACGGCGGACAGGCGGGCCAGCTCCGCCTCGCGGGCCTCAGCTTCCGCGGCCGCGCGCCCAGCCTCCGCCTCCGCTTCCCGCAAGGCTCTTGCCGAGTCGCGGTGGCGCAGCAGCAGCGCGTCCCAGCGCGCCCACTGGTCGGCCACCGGCAGCAGCGCCGTCTGCCCGGACAGCCAGCCGTCCAGACCCGCCGAATCGGCGTGGGCCTGGTCCAGCGCTGTCCGGATGGCGGTCAAGCTCTCTCCGATCCCCTTGGCGTCCGCCTCCGCCGTTGCGGCATCGGCGAGCGCCCCGGCCTGCTGGCCGGCCAGCGCGGCGATCGCGGCGTCCAGCGCGGCGGCCTGTTCCAGCTCCGGATCGGCGGCGTCCATGGCGCCGCGGGCCGTCTCGTAGGCGCCGCGCACCTCGCGATGGCGGGTCTCGGCCTGGACCAACCGGTCCTGCGCCTCGGTCACCGCGGCGTGGGCGCGGGCCAATGCCTCCGCAGCCTCCGACGCCGCCGCGGCGCAGCGGTCCGCCTCGCTCAATCGCACCCGCAAGGGTTGGAGGCGGCGCAGCAGCGCGGCCTCCTCCCGCCGCGCCCCGGCCTCCTGCCAGACCTCTTCGGTCCGTGCGCTCGTCATGGCGGCGTCCGTCTCCGCCTTGGCCAGCCGGGCGTCCTGCTCATGCCAGGCGACGGCGGCGCGGGCCTGCTCGAACGCCGTTTCCTCCCGCCGGACCGCCTCGGCCGCCGCACCGGCCTCGGCGTCCAGGACGGCGCGCTCGTCGTCGGTCAGCACGCCGATGCCCGCGCACTGCCCCTCCAGCGCCTCCAGCGCCCGCTGTTCCTCCCGGGAGCGCTCATGCGCGGCGATGGAGATGCGGGAGTAGATTTCGGTGCCGGTCAGCAACTCCAGCAGGGCGGAACGCTCCGTCGCAGGAGCCTTGAGGAAATTGGCGAAATCGCCCTGGGCCAGCAGGACGGCGCGGCGGAACTGCTCGAAGCTCAGCCCCAGCCGGGTGGAAATCTCGTCCAGCACGCTGGTCTTGCCGTCGCCCAGCCGCTTGCCGTCCGCAAGCGCGGTCAGGCTCATCGTCTGCTTCTGCAACTGGCCGCGCGCGTTCTGCCGCGCCCGCCGCAATTCCCAGCGCGCCCGGTAGGCGGCGCCGTCGATCCCGGCGAAGTCCACCTCGGCCCAACCGGACCCGGCGCCGCGGCGCAGGACGCTGCGCACGTCGGTGGTGCTGATGGCGTCGGTGTCGCCGCTGGCGCCCAGCGCCACGCCGCGTCCGTCCGGCAGCCGGGGCATGCGGTCGAACAAAGCGAGGCACAGAGCGTCCAGGATCGTGCTCTTACCCGCCCCGGTTGGGCCGGTGATGGCGAACAGGCCGGCGTGGCGCAGCGGCCCGCCGGCCAGCTCCACCGCGAAGGTCCCGTCCAGGCTGGCCAGATTGCAGCCGCGAACCGCAAGAATCCGCATCACGCATCCTCCTGGACGGTCGCGACCAACTCGTGAAAGGCGGCGAGCAAGGCCGGTTCCGGCTCGCCCTCGTGATGGCGGCGGTAGAGCCGCAGGAACACGTCCTCCGGCGCCAGATCGGCCAGATCGGCCAGAGGCACGGATTCGGCCAGCGTCTCGCCGCTGCCGGTCAGCCGCAGGGCCAGCTTGACCAGCCGCGCCGGGCGTCCGGCCAGCGCCGCGACCACCTCCTCGCGCAGCGCCGGCCGGGGCGCCGGCAATTCCACCGAGACCTCTATGTAAGGCCAGCCCTCGCGCGGCAGCTCCTCGTCCAGTTCCAGCGCGGCCAGCGCCGCCAGCGCGTCCTCCGCCGCCGCGAACCGCCCGCCGCCGGGGATTCGCCGGATGGCGACGAAGCGGGGCACCCGCAGCGATTCGACCCCGACCAGCCGTCCCTCCGCGAAGTCGGCCAGCACCACCTGATGCGGGTAGGGCTCCTCGTCCACCGCCAGCGGAAGGGGGGAGCCGCTGTAGCGCACCGAGTCGCGCGTCCCCACCGCCTGCGCCCGGTGCAGGTGGCCCAGCGCCACATAGGCCGCGTCCTCCGGGAAGACGTCCACCGGCAGCGCGTGCTGGTTGCCGCCGAGGATCTTGCGCTCGCTGAGTTCGGACAGGGCGCCGTCGCGCATGTAGCAATGGCCGGTGAGGATCAGCGCCTCGCCGGACCGCAACGCGCGCCGCCCGGCCTCCGCCGCGTCGGCGTAGACCCGGCGCACCCCTTCGACCAGCGGGTCGGCGCCCGCGGCGATCTCCTCCTCGCTCAGCGGCGGCAGGTCGGCCGGGCGCAGATAGGGCACCGCGACGCAACGCGCGGCGACCGTCCCGTCGCGGCCGGTCAGTGGAACCACCAGCCCCTCCGGCGCAACGGCGCCATCCCCGTCTACCGGTAGGGCGCCGACCACCCGCACCCCCATTTCCGTCAGCAGGGGAGAGGGCGCCTCCAACCGGCTGCCGCTGTCGTGGTTGCCGGCGACCACCACGATGTCCAGCGCCGGGCAGCGGGCCTTGGCCTTCGCCAGGAACCGGTAGAACAGGCCGAGCGCCGGAATCGGCGGGTTCTGCCCGTCGAACACATCCCCGGCGATGACCAGCGCGTCGACGGCCCGATCCTCAAGCCGGTCGAGAAGCCAATCAAGGAAGCGCGCATGCTCGTGCTCGCGCGCGAAGCCGTGCAGAGTCTGCCCGAGGTGCCAGTCAGCGGTGTGGAGAAGACGCATGGGGAAAAGCGGGTCCATCGGAAAGGGACCGGCATTCTATGAAAGCGCGGCGGCGAAGGCGCCGTGTGAAAAAGGCAGCGGGGAAAAATCGCCGTGGGTCGAAAAAAGTGCTTGCCACCCCCGGGGGACCCCGCATATAAAGCGCCTCCCGACGCGGTGGCCGCTAACGAGGCGCCGACGGGTCGGGAAAACAGAGACATTCTGGC
>NZ_WHOR01000304.1:0-6392 GCF_013340925.1 Azospirillum formosense | reverse complement strand
CTAAGACCCCGCCCCTGCCGCTCCTTTCCAGCGACCAGCCAGGACCCGAAGGCCGCGGTCGGGCCGGCCAGCCCGTCGCGGCCCACCTGCACCTCGAACACCACGCCGGCGCTGTCCACCTGTCCGCCGGTCGGCAGGGTGCGCGGCGCGTCCTGCGGGCGCGGCAGGGTGGGGTAGGGCACGCCGGTCCCCTGGCCGCCGCCGTCCAGCTCCTTCAACGGCCCGTCGAAACGGATGTCGGAGAAGCGGTCGGAGGGGTAGGGGTAGGCGTTGAAGAACCAGCTTCCCCGCCGGCAGCCGTTGATCAGCCAGTAGACGCCGTTGGACGGCAGGCGCACCCCGCTCGGCGCCGGCTCGAAGGCGCCGCTCTCGTAAAGGCGCAGGACGAACAGGGCGAACTGGCGCGGCGAGAGCTGGGCCTTGGCCACGGGACCTCGGGCGACCGCCGCCGGGTTGTCCAGGTCGATGCGGGCGAGGTCGGTGGCCTCCAGCACGCGCGCCTCGACCAGCGCGCCGCCGGTGCCGCGGTCGCCGACGATGTCGTAGGTCCGCACATGCTTCTGGTAGTCGGCGTTGAAGACCAGCCGGTAGCGGTCGGTCTCCCCCTTGGTGCAGGAGGCGCGCAGGTCGTCGCCGTTGAGGTAGCTGACCCAGGTGAGCTTGCGCGCCACCGGGTTGTCGGTGGGCCCGACCGAAGCGCAACCGGCAAGGAGACCCGCCGCGACCAGCCCCGCGGCCCGTCCTCGTCGTCCGTCCCGAAGGGCAGCGCGCGGAGTCGTCGGGCGTCGCTTGGGCGGGCGTGTCATGAGGTGCCTCGCGTCCGGTATGGATGGGGTGGGATGGTCCTGCCCTTCCGGGAAGATGGATCGACGGTCGCGCTCCTTCAACGCGGTTCGCCCCGGACGGGTCCCCGCCTCATCCAATTTCGTCGTGGTGGCCAATTTCGTCACGGCGGCGCCGAAGAAATCGAGGCGATAAATTAACGAATTGTCGCTAGACACTGATTTCCATGGAATTTACCATTGCGCCAAACAGCAAGTATTAGCCTTTGGCGGGGGCATCATGAACGTAACGGGCCAGACCGTTCGAAGCCTGCTTTTCGCGTTCGCTTGGAGCGGGCGCGAAACGGAGGGGGAACAGGCCACAGAACGTTTGGCGAATCGACGTTCGACTCTGGGAAGTGCCTTCAGCATTACCCCTTTCGTTCGAGGACTTTGCGGCACGCTGGCGGTCCTGGCGGTGACCGTTCTGGCGCCGTTGCCGGCGCTGGCCGCGAAATACGCGGCGATCGTCGTCGACGCGCGCACGGGTGAGGTGCTTCACGAGGAGAACGCCGACACCCTCACCTATCCCGCGTCGCTGACCAAGATGATGACGCTCTACCTGACCTTCGACGCGTTGGATTCCGGGCGGCTGCGGCTGGATCAGGCGCTGCCGGTGTCCGCCTGGGCGGAGGCGCAGTCGCCGACCAAGCTGGGGCTGCGCGCCGGCAAGACGCTGCGGGTGGAGCAGGCGATCCTCGGGCTGGTGACCAAATCCGCCAACGACGCCTCGGTCGTGCTGGCGGAGGCGCTGGGCGGCAGCGAGGCGAAATTCGCCGAGATGATGACCCGCAAGGCCCGCGAGCTGGGGATGCGCAACACCGTGTTCCGCAACTCCAACGGCCTGCCGAACATGGAGCAGCTCACCACGGCGCGCGACTTCTCCATCCTGTCGCGGGCGATGCTGTCCGACCACTCCCGCTACTACCCTTATTTCAGCCGCCGCGCCTTCGTCTATGGCGGACGCAGCCTGAACAACCACAACCGTCTGATGTCGCGCTACGAGGGCATGGACGGCATCAAGACCGGCTACACGGTGGCCAGCGGCTTCAACCTCGCGGCGTCGGCGGTGCGCGACGGGCGTCGGCTGGTCGCCGTGGTGCTCGGCGGCAAGTCCGCGGCCTCGCGCGACGCCCGCATGGAGGCGATTCTCGACAAGGCGTTCGACAAGCCGAGTCGCGGTTCGGAGGCGCCGGTCGTCGCCCGCGCCGGCGGCGAGGACGCGCCGCGCGTCACCGCCAAGGGCAAGCCGCCGGCCAAACCGGAGACCATCGCGCAGCTCGCCTCCACCGTTTCCACCCCGGCCGCGGTCCGCCCGCCGGTCCGTGCCCGCGACGAGGACGCGGATGGGTCGAAATGGGGCGTGCAGGTCGGCGCCTTCTCCACGCGCGAGGCCAGCAAGCGGGCGCTGACCCAGGCGACCAAGCAGGCGCCCTTCCTGCTGCGCGCCGCCAAGCCGGCGGTGACCCCGGTGAAGGCCAACGGCTCCACCGTCTACCGCGCCCGCATGGTCGGGCTGGACGAGGGGACCGCCCGCAAGGTCTGTTCGGAGCTGACCCGCAGCGGCCACCGCTGCGTCCCGGTGTCGCCGAACGAGAAGCTGTAACCCCGCTTTTTTCCGTCCTATAAAAAAGGCGCAGCCGCGGGGCTGCGCCTTTTTTCGTGCCCGCGGAGCGGGGGACGGTCAGACGCCCGGCTCGTTGGCGTTCGGGAAGAACAGCGAGTTGCCGTTGATCGTGTAGTCCGCGATGGCCTGCTGGCCCTCTGCGGAGACCAGCCAGTCGACGAAGGCTTGCCCGTCGGCGGCCTTGACGTGGCTGAACTTGGCCGGGTTGACCAGCATCACGCCGTACTGGTTGAACAGGCGCTTGTCGCCCTCGACCAGCACGTCGAGGTCGCCGCGGTTCTTGAAGCTGAGCCAGGTGGCGCGGTCGGTCATGGCGTAGCCGTTCAGCGCGGCGGCGGTGTTCAGCGTGGCGCCCATGCCCTGGCCGATGGCGCGGTACCAGCCGTCGCCCGCCGCCGGATCGACGCCGGCGGTCTTCCACAGCGCCTGCTCGGCCTTGTGCGTGCCGCTGTCGTCGCCGCGCGACACGAAGGGGGCCTTGGCGGCGGCGATGCCCTTCAGCGCGGCGGACACGTCCTTGCTGCCGCCGACCTTGGCCGGGTCGGCCTTCGGCCCGACGATGACGAAGTCGTTGTACATGACCGGCTTGCGCTCGGTGCTGAAGCCCTCGGCGACGAACTTGTCCTCCGACGCCTTGTGGTGGACGAACAGCACGTCGGCGTCGCCGCGCTTGGCGATGTCGATGGCCTGGCCGGTGCCCTTGGCGACCACGCGCACCTCGATCCCGGTCTTCCCGGTGAATTTCGGCAGGATCGACTTGAACAGGCCCGAATCCTCGGTCGAGGTGGTGGAGGCCACGGTGATGAAGCGGTCGGCGGCGGTGGACGGCTGGACGGAGCCGAGCAGCAGAGCCGCCACGGCGGCGCATCCCAGCACGAAAGAACGGCGCAGCATCGGACTATCCCTCTCCAGTTTCTTGCCCGCCTTGGTTGCGGGCTGTGACGGCGACTATGGGAAAGTTCGAACGGCTTTGCAAATTTTCCAAAATCGGCGTGCGGACGGCGGCTCAGGCCCGCCGCGTCTCCCGCAGCATGGCGGCGGCGAGGTTCACCGACAGCGACAGGGTCATCAGGATGACGCCGAGGCCGAGCGCCAACGGCAGGTCGCCCTTGCTGGTCTCCAGCGCGATGGAGGTCGTCATGACGCGGGTCACCCGGTCGATGTTGCCGCCGACGATCATCACCGCCCCGACCTCCGCCGAGGCCCGCCCGAAGCCGGCCAGCACGATGGTCAGCAGGCTCCAGCGCGCCTCCGACAGGAGAATGAACAGGGTGGTCAGCGGCCCGGTCCCCATCACCCGCAGCAGGTCGCCATACTCCGTCAGCAGATCCTCGACGATCTGGCGGGTCAGGGCGGCGACGATGGGCACGATCAGCACGGTCTGGGCCACGATCATCGCGGTCGGGGTGAACAGCAGCCCCAGCACGCCCAGCGGGCCGGAGCGCGACAGGATCAGATAGACGATCAGCCCCACCACCACCGGCGGCAGCCCCATCGCCGTGTTCAGGAACAGGGTCACCGCGCGCCGCCCCGGAAAGCGGAAGGCGGCCACGGCGGCGCCCAGCGGCAGGCCGATCAGGGCCGACAGCAGGACGGCGGTCAGGCTGACGCGCAGTGACAGGCCGACGATCCCCACCAGACCAGGGTCGAAATCGGCGATCAGGTGGAAGGCGGTGACGAAGGCCAGACCGAACTCATGCATAAAAGTACTCGTGCATACCAGGCGCTCGCGCGTCAAATCGGGGCCGCATCGCTTCCGTCTTGCGGGAGCCGATCATCCGCCGCTTGCCCCGGCGCGCAATCTTCCCCACTCTTCCGGTCATGGACCTCTCGGAATTCACCATAAGGCCGGACCCGGCGAATCCCAAGCTGACGGAGCGCGTTTCCGGGCTGGATCAGGACGGGCGCCCGGTGGAGGCGTCGGTCACCGTGGAACGGCCGCTGACGCTGTACCTGAACGGGCAGGAGATCGTCACCATGATGACGATCGCCGACTACCCTGATTATCTGGCGGTGGGCTATCTGCTCAACCAGAACATGCTGAAGCGCGACGACCGGATCACCGGCATCGACTATGACGAGGAGATCGACACCGTCGTCGTCCGCACCGAGCGCGCCACGAATTACGAGCAGAAGCTCAAGAAGAAGACGCTGACCTCCGGTTGCGCCCAGGGCACCGCCTTCGGCGACGTGATGGAGACCTTCGAGTCGGTGCGCCTGAACCCCGACGCGCGGCTGAAGACCTCCTGGATCTACGCCCTGTCGAAGAAGATCAACCTGACCCCCAGCCTCTATCTGGAGGCCGGCGCCATTCACGGCTGCGTGCTCTGCCAGGACGACCGCCCGCTGGTCTACATGGAGGACGTCGGGCGGCACAACGCGGTGGACAAGGTGGCGGGCTACATGCACCTGCACGGCGTGCCGGCGCATGACAAGATCTTCTACACGACCGGGCGCCTGACTTCCGAGATGGTCATCAAGACGGTGCAGATGGGCATCCCGATCCTGATCTCCCGCTCCGGCTTCACCGCCTGGGGGGTGGAACTGGGGCGGCAGGCCAACCTGACCATGGTCGGGCGGGCCAAGGGCAAGCGCTTCCTCGCCCTGGCCGGCACCGACCGGCTGGACTTCGACGCCGACCCGGCATCGGTCGGCGACGAGGGCGGGCGCCACCAGCGCAAGGGGAGCCGCGATGACGAGTGAGGGCATCGCCGGCGTGCTGCTGGCCGGCGGCCTGTCGCGGCGCATGGGCGGCGGCGACAAGAGCCTGCGCACGCTCGGCGGGCGAAGCATCCTGGAGCGCATCGTCGCCACCGTGCGCCCGCAGGTCGGGCCGCTGGTGCTCAACGCCAACGGCGACCCGGCGCGCTTCGCCGCCTTCGGCCTGCCGGTGGCGGCGGACGTGGTGGAGGGCTTCGCCGGACCGCTCGCCGGGGTGCTGACCGGGATGGAGTGGGCGCGGGCCAACGCGCCGGACTGCCGCTGGCTGGCCAGCTTCGCCACCGACGCGCCCTTCATCCCCGGCGATCTGGTCGCGCGTCTGGTCGCGGCGGTGGAGCGTGAGGGCGCCGACCTCGCCTGCGCCCGCTCCGACGGGCAGGAGCATCCGGTCTTCGGGCTGTGGCGGGTGGACCTCGCCGACGACCTCCGCCGCGCGATGGTGGAGGAGGACATGCGCAAGGTGGACGCCTGGACCGCCCGGTACCGTCTGGCGGTTGCCGACTTCGCCACCGATCCGGTAGACCCCTTCTTCAACACCAACCGCCCCGACGATCTGGCGGAGGCGGAACGGCTGATGGCGGCGGGACTGGTCCGATGAGCGAGACCCTGAACAAGACCGAGACGATGGCCCTGGGCATCGTGCTGGAACGCCGCAAGGGCACCAGCGCCTGGGCGGAGTGGGCGTGGCGTCCGGTCTCGGTGATCCCCGGTGCCCCACCGGTCGACGGTCCCTGGCGGTTGCTGCGCGAGGGGGAGGGCTGGGCGCATTTCCACGCCGCGACCCTGCCGCTGGAGCTGTTCCGCAGCGACACCGAAGGCTACAAGCTGAACCTGTCGCAGGAACCGCCGCGCCTCTGGGTCGTGCTGCGCCCGGACGAGACTGGGGAGCCGGGGGGCGTCGTGCCCTTCGTCGTCACCGCCTCCGCCCACGAATGCGAAGCCTATCAGGTGAGCGGCGTGGAGATGGTGGAGACGGTGGCGATGCCGCCGGAGGTCACGGCTCTGGTCCGCGACTTCACCGAGCAGCACCATGTGGATGTCCCCTTCGTGAAGCGCGAGCGCAAGCGGCACTTCCCGAAGCAGGGGTGATGAATTCTTGATGGGGCTCCGGCGCCGCGTCGACGGGGCGCTCACACCACCCCTGCCCACCGTGCGCGACCCGGGGCAGGGTCGCCTGTGTACCTCAGCACGAGCCGATAGAGACACACTGTGCGAGGCTCTGC
>NZ_WHOR01000303.1:0-6393 GCF_013340925.1 Azospirillum formosense | reverse complement strand
GCAGGAGAGCGAGCAGGGCCGGCAGCCGCATCATTTCCCCTCCTCCGGCCAGCCGCGCTTCGCCAGCAGCGCCATGGCGTCCTCGATGGGAATGCGGGCGAGGCCGGCGCCACGGTCCACCCAGCCGAGGGTGTGCAGCTCCTTGCCCTCCGCCGCGCGGAACGCCTGGAGGTCGCGGGCCGGCGACCCTTGCAGCCGTGGCGGCGGCGGCTCGATAGGGGTGTGGGCGATGGACGCGACCGGCAGCCGGTCGGTCATGCCGAGGAACAGCGACGTCATGCCCCAGACCAGCAGAAGGACCAGGCCCACGCTCGCCAGCGCCAGCAGCCCGGCCACGAACAGCTTGAGCGGCGGGACGTCGGCAACCTCGTGGCCACGCTCCAGCGAGGTGCGGTCCAGGGAGGTGCGGTCCAGGGAGGGGTCGTCCAGGTCAGCCATGGCCCGGCGCCTCCGTCAATCGGTTCTTCCGGCGCAGCAGGCCATGCCCGGTCAGCACCAGCGCACCGCCGAACAGGAGCGCCGGCGGCAGGTGCCAGACCGCGTGCTCCTTGAAGGCCGGCAGCACCAGCCAGAGCATGTCCACCGCGTGCCCGGCGAGGATCAGCAGGCACAACGCGCCCAGCACGCGCGGGCTGCGCCGGGCCGGCGGGAACAGCAGCGCCGCGAAGGGCAGAACGCCCTTGAGGAACACCAGCGCCCAGGCGAACCATCCCCACGGCGCCCCGCCGCGCGCCAGGTACCAGGAGACGAGGTGCGGCTTGTTCCCGGACCACACCACGAGGTACTGCATGAAGGCGATGTAGCCCCAGCTCAGCACCAGCGTCAGCAGCAGCGAACCCATGTGGCCGAGCTGTTCCGGCTCCGGCGGCGGGCCGTCGCGCAGGCGCAGGCCCAGCGCCGCCGCGAACCCCGCCTGAGCTGCCGCCGTCAGGACCAGCAGGCCGTAGGCGGAGGAGGCGAACTCCGGCTCCAGCGACATCATCCAGTCGATGCCCGCGAAGGTGACGGTCAGCCCCAGCACGATCAGCCCGGCGGCGGCGGCCGCCCGCTCCATGTTTGGCCGCATCGCCAATCGCGCCAGCAACCACCACACAAGCAGATACACCACCGTCCGTCCGGCGAAGAACCAGGGCGCCAGCCAGAACGCCTTTTCCGGCGTCCCCTCGCGCATCCACGGGTAGATCAGGCCCGCGCCCAGCAGCACCGGCAGGACAGCCAGCGCCGCGAAAGGCAGCGTGCCGGTAACGGCGGTCAACTCGGTGACCAGAGGCCGGCTCCAGCCGGTGGGGAACAGCCGGGCCATCAGCAGCAGCGCCAGCGCGCCGACCGGCAGCCACAGCACCACCATCGCGGCGGCCAGCCAGCATTCCAGCAGGAAACGGAGGATCGTCATGGGCTGCCCTCCAGCTTCGCGCGCAGATCGTCCGGCAAATCAGCGGCGGCGACCCGCCGGCTGAGCTGGAGAGCGCGGATGTAGGCCAGGATCGCCCAGCGGTCAGCGGGCGCCACACGCGCGGCATAGGAGTACATGGCGCCGTAGCCGTTGGTCATCACGTCGAGGAAGTGCCGGTCCGGCGCGTCCACCAGCCGTTGCTCGAAATAGCTGGGCGGGTTGGGGAAGCCGCGCTGCACGATCATGCCGTCGCCCTCGCCGGTGCGGGCGTGGCAGGGCGCGCAGTTGATCTCGAAGCGCTCGCGCCCGCGCGCCAGCAGGGCCGCGGTCAGCCGCGGGCGGGTGGCGAGCGCCTGCTCCGCCGCCAATTCGTCGCGCGCCACGGAACCGTCCGGCGGCGGCTGGTTGACGCGGTGGTCGGGCAGGCGCTCGGCCGTCTCGAACGCCCTGCGGTTCGGCTGCTCCGTCATGCGCTGGCCGCAGGCGGCCAGCAGGATGACGGCGAGGAGAACGGGGGCCGCTCTCATCCCGGCACCTCCGACACGGACACCGCGCCGCACGCCTCCAGGAAGGCGCGGGTGCGCTCGGGCCGGAAATGGGGGTCGGCGGCCTCGATGCACAGGAAGAAGCGGTCCACCTCGGCGGCGGAAAAGCGGGGAGCCTCGAACACCGGGTGGTTGAGGCGCGGCAGACGGTTCAACGCCAGCATGGCGAGTGCGGCGAAGATCGTGGCACCCAGCACGGTCAGCTCGAAGGCCGGCAGCACGAAGGCCGGCCACGCCGCCTCGGGCCGTCCGCCAATGTTGAGGGGGTAGCTGACGACGTTGGCGTACCATTCCATGAACAGGCCGCCGCCGCCGCCGAACACCCCCCCGGCCAGCGCCGCCCAGGCGACGGGCGAGGTGTTGGTGCCCAGCGCCTCGCCCATCCCGCTCACGGGCATCGGCGTGTAGGCGTCGAGCCGCCGGTAGCCGTCGGCCCGCGCCTGCCTCACCGCGGCCAGCAGCCGGCCGGGCGTGTCGAACTCGGCCATCAGGCCGTAAAGGGGGAGCGGCCGGGGCATCTATCCCTCCCGTTCCTCGTGCAACACCTCCTTGACCTCGGCGATGGGCACCGCAGGCAGGAAGCGCACGAACAGCGTGAAGGCGAAAAGGAAGAACCCGACAAGGCCGAAGAACAGCATCCACTCCCACAGGCTCGGCACGTACGGCCCCCAGGAGGAGGGCAGGAAATCCCGGGACAGCGCGCTCTCGACCAGCATGTAGCGCTCGAACCACATGCCGAGCGTCACCGCCAGCGCCACCGCGAACATCACGGGCATGGTGCGCCGCAGCCGAGGCAGCCACAGCATCTGCAGAGGCACGAAGTTCAGCACCACCGCCGACCAGTAGGACAGCGCGTACGGCCCCGCCACGCGGTCCAGAAGCGTGCCGCGCTCGAACGGCTCGGCGCTGTACCACGCGGTGAAGGCGTCCATGACGTAGCCGTAGGAGGTCATCAGCCCGGTGGCGAGCAGCCACTGGCCGAGCAGGTCCATGTGCCGGTCGGTGATCAGGTTGCGGAAGCCGAAGACCGTGCGCAGCACGATGGCCAGCATGACCACCACGGCGAAGCCGGAGAACACCGCGCCCAGCACGAAGTAGGGCGGGAAGATCGTGCTGTGCCAGCCGGGAATGGGACCGACGGCGAACAGCAGCGCCACCCCCGAATGCACCGACACCACCAGCGGCACGGCGATGGCCGCGACGATGACGTAGGCGCGCCGCCAGCGCGCCCAGTGCGCCGCCGAGCCGCGCCAGCCCAGCGCCATCAGTCCGTACACCACCCGCCGCCGGCCGGTGGCGGTGTCGCGCAGCGCCGCCATGTCCGGGATCATGCCCACGTACCAGAAGATCAGCGAGACCGTCAGGTAGGTGAAGAAGGCGAACATGTCCCATTCCAGCGGGCTGCGGAACTGCGGCCAGACATGCATGACGTTGGGGTAGGGGATGACCCAGTAGAAGTAGAAGGGCCGCCCCAGATGCAGCACCGGGTACATGGCGGCACAGGTCGCCGCCAGAAGGGTCATCGCCTCGGCGAAGCGGTTCAGCGAGTTGCGCCAGTGCTGCCCGGTCACCAGCAGCACCGCCGAGATGAAGGTGCCGGCGTGCCCGATGCCGATCCACCAGACGGTGTTGGAGATGGCGATGCCCCAGTTGACCGGGATGTTGATGCCCCAGACACCGACCCCCTTGAAGAACAGCCAGAAGATCGACACCAGCAGCATCGCCACCAGAAGGCCGCTTGCCCCCAGCACGGCCAGCCACGCCCAACCCGAGCCCGGCGGGTGCAGGACGGCGCCGGCGATCTGCGCGGTGACGCCGCGGTCGCTGAGATCGGCGGGAAGCGACTTGCCCTCGGCCATGCGTCACGCCTCCTTCACGCGGCGACGCCCATGGCTCTGAGCGGGGCCGATGCGGGCGAGGTAGGTGGTGCGCGGGCGGGTGCCGATCTCCTCCAGCAGCGCGTAGGCGCGGCCGTCCTTGCGGGCTTTCGCTACGGCGCTGTCCGGACGGTTCTTATCGCCGAACGCGATGACGCCGGTCGGGCAGGCGGCCTGACAGGCGGTGCGCACCTCGATCGCCGCCGGGTCGCGGCCGTCGCGCTTGGCGTCCTGGCGGGCGCGGGCAATGCGCTGGACGCAGTAGGTGCACTTCTCCATGACGCCGCGCGCGCGCACGGTGACGTCCGGGTTGTATTGCAGACCCTGCTGGTCGGCGGCGATCTGGCCGTATTCGAAGAAGTTGAAGCGCCGCACCTTGTAGGGACAATAGCTGGAGCAGGTGCGTGTGCCGATGCAGCGATTGTAAACCTGTTCGTTGATGCCGTCCGGGCTGTGCACGGTGGCGTTCACCGGACAGCCGACCTCGCATGGCGCCTTCTCGCAATGCATGCAGGGGACGGGCAGGAAGTGGATGCGCGGATCCTCGGGCGCGCCCTCGTAATAGGAATCGACGCGCAGCCACAGCATCTCGCGCCCCATGGCGACCTGCTCGCGTCCGACCGGGGGCACGTTGTTCTCCGCTTGGCAGGCGATGACGCAGGCGTTGCAGCCGATGCACAGGTCGGTGTCGATGGCCATCGCCCAGGCGTTCTGTGGATAGGACCAGTCGGGATAGAGGCTGGGCGGCGTCTCCTCGATGGGCTTGAGCGTCGGAGAGTCGGGGGTGACCACGCGGATCGGCTCGGCCTCGGCGATCTCATGGTGCGGCTGGGTGGTGACCAGCGGGCGGCGCTCGCCGGTCTTGCGGATTTCCAGCCCAGTCGTCGTCCACGGCGCACGGGAGCCGCGCAACGCATAGGCATCCACCCCCACGCCATCGCCCACCCGCCCGGCGCGGCGCCGTCCGTTGCCGAGGAACAGCGTGACCGAACGCTCCGCCTGTCCGGGCTGCACCAGCACCGGGGCGCGCAGCGTGCGCCCACCGATGCCCAGCTCCACGATGTCGCCGTCCTTCAGATCCCGCTCGCGGGCGAGCGCCGGGCTGACCGCGGCGTGGCTGTCCCAGCTTATCTTGGAGATCGGCTTCGGCAACTCCTGGAGCCATGCGACATTGGCGCGCCGGCCGTCCCACAGGCAGGGATCGGGCCGCAGCGTGAGTTCGATGCCGCTGCCCGGCTCCGGTGGCGCGGCGATGCTCCCGGACACGGGGGACACCTCCACCGGCGCTTCCGCCGTACCCTCGACGAAGCCCCGGTGCAGCGCCCGCCGCCACGCCGTGTCGTCGGCCAGCCGGTCGCGCCACGTGTCCCGGACCAAGGCCTGCGCCCCGGCGAAGGGATCGCCGGTCAGCATGGCGGTGATTTCCACCAGGGGCCGCCCGCCGAAGATCGGGCGGATGGTGGGCTGGAGGATGGTTGCCGTTCCGTCCACCGCCCGCCCGTCGCCCCAGCTTTCCAGAGCGTGCGCCACCGGCGCGTGCCAATGGCAGAGCGCTGCCGTCTCGTCCGCGTGCAGCCCGGCGTGCAGGCGGAACGGCACGCGCTCGCACGCCTCGGCGAAGCCCAGGTCGGCCGGCGCGGTGTAGGCGGGGTTCACATCCAGCATGAGCAGCGCGCGCACCTCTCCGCCATCCATGGCGCGCACGAGGTCGGCAAGCGGCTCGGCGTTTGCCGTGACCGGGGCGGTGTAGGCGACCGCGCCCGTCCGCAACGCCGCGTTGATGCGGTGCGCCGTGGCCTGCGCTTCCGGCGGCAGATCGGTTCCCGTGGTCACCAGGGCACGGTCGCCGTGCCCGCGCAGCAGCCTGGCCGCCTCGACCACCCAGGCCCGCTCCCGTTCGGTCAGCGTCACCTCGCCCGCGGTGCCGGGCACGGACAGCGCGCCGGCCAACGCATGGGCCAGCAGCGAAAGGCGGTCGGCTTCCACCGGCAGCCGCTCGGCCGCCACGGCGCCGGTCGGTGTCGGCGTGGCCTCGGCCACCATCAGGCGGGGCAGGTTGTCGGGCAGGCGTCCCTGTGCCCGCCGTGCGGCCCAGCCGAACGCGTTGCGCAGCTGCGCCGGGCCGGTGCCGAGCGGATCGTCGCCCAGGCTCACCACCACGTCCGCCCGCTCGAAGCGCGGATGGACGGCCAGCGGCCGGCCGAAGGCGAGTTGCGTGCCCTCCTCGCGCCGTTCGGACCCGATAGCCTCGTGGACATGCCAGCGCACCTCCGGGAACTGGCGGCGCAGCGCGTCGATGTGGCGCAGCAGGGTCGGCGAGGTGATGGCGCCGGTCAGCAGCCGCACGCCGCGCCCGCCATCGGCCTGCCAGTCGGCCCGCTGTGCCGCGACGGCGGCGGTGAAGGCGTCCCAGGTCGCCGGCCGGTCGAGGTGGCGGGGCGTCTGCGAGCGGTCGGGGTCGTAGAGTTCGAGCACCGCCGCCTGGCTGTAGGCGTCGAGCGCCGTCGGGTTGACTCTGCCGCTCGCAAGGGGGTGGTCGGGGTTGCCGTCCAGGCGGCGGTGCTCGAACTCTACGACC
>NZ_WHOR01000302.1:0-6414 GCF_013340925.1 Azospirillum formosense | reverse complement strand
GGACGAACTTCGTGGACAGCCTGGAGCTGTTCCTGAAGGACCCGGAGACCGAGGGCATCATCATGATCGGCGAGATCGGCGGCGACGCCGAGGTCAAGGGCGCGGAGTTCATCCGCGACTCCGGGACTAAGAAGCCGGTCGTCGGCTTCATCGCCGGGCGCACCGCGCCTCCGGGCCGCCGCATGGGCCATGCCGGTGCGGTGATCTCCGGCGGCAACGACACGGCCGACTTCAAGATCGAGTTCATGAAGTCCGTCGGCATCGCCGTCGCCGACAGCCCCGCGAGCCTGGGTTCCACCATGCTCAAGGTCTTCAAGGGCTGATAAAGCGTGGGCGGGACCCCATATTCCCGCCCACTGCCGAAGGACCGGCGGCCCCGTGTCTCCTCCCGGAGATCCGGGGCCGCCCGGTGCCCAGCGACAAGCAAAAAAACTCTCTGAGGGAACCGGGCAAACGCCCGAGGCAAACATATGTCCGCTAATCTGGAGAAGACCTCGTTCCTGTTCGGCTCGAACGCCGAATATGTCGCGGAGTTGTACGCGCGCTTCCTGAAGGACCCCTCCTCGGTGGATTCGAGCTGGAACGGCTTCTTCAGGGAGCTGGACGACGACTCCCGCGCCGTCCTGAACGAGCTGAACGGCCCGTCCTGGAGCCTGGAGGAGGGCACGCTCGCCAACGGCGCGCTCGACCCCGTCGCCGCCTCGCTGGAAAGCCTCGGCGCTCCGGCCGCGACCAACGGCAACGCCGGCCTCGTCGCCCATGCCCAGCAGGTCTATGGCGGCATCAGCCACCAGCAGCTCCGCGCCGCGACGCTCGACAGCATCCGCGCGCTGATGCTCATCCGCGTCTACCGCGTGCGCGGCCACATGAACGCGCATTTCGACCCGCTGGGTCTCGAGAAGCGCGAGCCGCACCCGGAACTCGATCCGGCGACCTACGGCTTCGGCCCGGGCGACATGGACCGCCCGATCTTCCTGAACTATTCGCTGGGCCTGGAGACGGCGTCGCTGCGCCAGATCCTGGAGATCCTGCAGAAGACCTACTGCGGGAACATCGGCGTCGAGTTCATGCACATCCAGGACCCCGAAGAGAAGGCCTGGATCCAGGAGCGCATCGAGGGCGGCCGCAACCACACCGAGTTCACGGTGAACGGCAAGCGCGCCATCTACGAGCGGCTGATCGCCGCCGAGGGCTTCGAGAAGTTCCTCCAGCTGAAGTACACCGGCACCAAGCGCTTCGGCCTTGAGGGCGGCGAGTCGATGATCCCCGCGCTGGAGCAGGTCCTGAAGCGCGGCGGCCAGCTCGGCCTCAAGGAGGTCGTCGTCGGCATGGCCCACCGCGGCCGGCTGAACATGCTGACCAACTTCATGGGCAAGCCCTTCGCCGCCGTCTTCTCGGAGTTCCAGGGCAACCCGTCCAGCCCGCAGGATGTGCAGGGCTCCGGCGACGTGAAGTACCACCTCGGCACTTCGTCGGACCGCGACTTCAACGGCAACATCGTCCACCTGTCGCTGACCGCCAACCCGTCCCACCTGGAATGGGTGAACCCGGTCGTGCTCGGCAAGGTGCGCGCCAAGCAGGCGCAGCGCAACGACCTGGACCGCGAGCAGGTCATGGGCGTGCTGATCCACGGCGACGCCGCCTTCGCCGGCCAGGGCATCGTGGCCGAGACGCTGGGCCTGTCGGAGCTGCGCGGCTACCGCACCGGCGGCACCGTGCACTTCATCATCAACAACCAGATCGGCTTCACCACCAACCCGACCTATTCGCGGTCCGGCGTCTACTGCTCGGACATGGCGAAGATGGTCCAGGCGCCGATCTTCCACGTCAACGGCGACGACCCCGAGTCCGTCGTCCACATCAGCCGCATCGCCGCCGAGTTCCGCCAGAAGTTCAAGCGGGACGTGGTGATCGACATGGTCTGCTACCGCCGCCACGGCCACAACGAGGGCGACGAGCCGGGCTTCACCCAGCCGCTGATGTACAAGAAGATCCGCGCCCACGCGACCACGCGGGAATTGTACGGCAAGCAGCTCGTCGAGGAGAACGTCCTCACCCAGGCCGAGTCCGATCAGATGATCCAGGACTTCATGAAGAAGCTGGAGGGTGAGTTCGAGGCCGCCAACTCCTTCAAGCCGAACAAGGCCGACTGGCTGGAAGGCAAGTGGTCGGGCCTGGAGGCCGCGAAGACCGACGACGAGCGCAAGGGCAACACCGGCGTGGCGATCGACGTGCTGCGCGAGGTTGGCAACAAGCTCTGCGAGTACCCGAAGGACTTCGCGATCAACTCGAAGATCGCCCGCCAGCTGGAAGCCAAGAAGAAATCGCTGGAGACCGGCGAGGGCATCGACTGGGCGACCGCGGAAGCGCTGGCCTACGGCACGCTGCTGGTCGAGGGCAACGGCGTCCGCCTGTCCGGCCAGGATTCCGGCCGCGGCACCTTCTCGCACCGCCACGCGGTGATGTACGACCAGAACACCGAGAACAAGTACATCCCGCTGAACCACCTGCGTCCCGACCAGGGCCCGTTCGAGGTCCATGACAGCCCGCTGTCCGAGGCCGCCGTGGTTGGCTTCGAATACGGCTACTCGCTGGCCGAGCCGCACAGCCTGACCCTGTGGGAAGCGCAGTTCGGCGACTTCGCCAACACCGCCCAGACCATCATCGACCAGTTCCTCTCGTCGGGCGAGTCGAAGTGGCTGCGCATGTCCGGCCTCGTGCTTCTGCTGCCGCACGGCTACGAAGGCCAGGGTCCCGAGCACTCCTCGGCCCGTCCGGAGCGCTTCCTCCAGATGTCCGCCGAGGACAACTGGCAGATCTGCAACCTGACGACCCCGGCGAACCTGTTCCACGCCTTCCGCCGCCAGATGCGCCGGCCCTTCCGCAAGCCGCTGGTTCTGTTCACGCCGAAGTCGCTGCTGCGCCACAAGCTGTGCGTCTCCAGCCTGTCGGAGCTGGCCGAGGGCACGAACTTCCGCCGCGTGCTGGGCGAGACGGCGACGGACCTGCTGCCGAACGAGCAGATCCGCCGCATCGTCGTCTGCACCGGCAAGGTCTATTACGACCTGCTGCAGGAGCGCACCGCGCGCGGCATCAAGGACGTGGCGCTGGTCCGGCTGGAGCAGCTCTACCCGTTCCCCCGCTCCGCCCTGACCGAGGAGTTCGCCCGCTACCCGAACGCCGAGGTGGTGTGGTGCCAGGAGGAGCCGGAGAACCAGGGCTATTGGGCCTTCGTCGACCGCCGTCTGGAAGGCGCCCTCACCTCGATCGAGCACAAGGCCTCGCGCCCCAGCTACGTCGGCCGTCCGGCCGCCGCGTCGCCGGCCACTGGCCTGCTCAAGCGTCACAACCAGGAGCAGGCGAAGCTTCTGGAAGACGCGCTCGTCATCCGCTGACTCGACGCCCAGGCGTAGAACAAGAAAGTACGAGAGGAACTTATGGCTACCGAAATCAAGGTCCCCACCCTGGGCGAGTCCGTCTCCGAGGCGACCGTTGCCCGCTGGCTGAAGAAGGTCGGCGACCCGGTCGCCGCCGACGAGGCGCTGGTCGAGCTGGAGACCGACAAGGTCACGCTTGAGGTGAACGCCCCGTCCGCCGGCACGCTGGCGGAGATCGTCGCCGCCGACGGCGCCAACGTCGGCGTCGGCGCCCTGCTGGGCGTGCTGGGCGAGGCCGGCGCTGCCGTGGCCGCCCCGGCCAAGGCCGCCGCTCCCGCCGCCGCGGCTCCGGCTCCGGCCGCGGCCCCGGCCGCCGCTCCGGCCACGGCCGGCACCTCCGCCCTGGCCGACGCCGGCCCGGCGGCCCGCAAGCTGGTCGCCGAGAAGGGTCTCGACGCTTCGCAGATCGCCGGCACGGGCAAGGACGGGCGCATCACCAAGGGTGATGTGATCGACCACGCCGCCAAGCCGGCCGCAGCCCCCGCCGCCGCTCCGGCCGCCGCCCCGCAGAAGTACCAGTGGACCGCCGGCACCGCGGGCGACCGCCCGCGCGCCGCGCAGGAGGAGCGGGTCCGCATGACCCGTCTGCGCCAGCGCATCGCCGAGCGTCTAAAGGAGGCCCAGAACAGCGCCGCCATGCTGACCACCTTCAACGAGGTGGACATGACCAACGTCATGGCGCTGCGCAACGAGTACAAGGACTTCTTCGAGAAGCGCCACAAGGTGCGTCTCGGCTTCATGTCCTTCTTCGTGAAGGCGGCCATCCAGGCGCTGAAGGAAATCCCGGCCGTCAACGCCGAGATCGACGGCACCGACCTCGTCTACAAGAACTACTACGACATCGGCGTCGCCGTCGGCACGCCGCAGGGTCTGGTGGTTCCGATCGTCCGCGACGCCGACAAGCTCGGCTTCGCCCAGATCGAGGGCAAGATCGGCGAGCTGGGCAAGAAGGGCCGCGACGGCAAGCTGTCGATGGACGAGCTGACCGGCGGCACCTTCACCATCTCCAACGGCGGCGTCTACGGCTCGCTGATGTCCACCCCGATCATCAACCCGCCGCAGTCGGCCATCCTGGGCATGCACAAGACCCAGGAGCGCCCGGTCGTCGTGAACGGGAAGATCGAGATCCGCCCGATGATGTATCTGGCCCTGTCCTATGACCACCGCATCATCGACGGCAAGGAGGCGGTGACCTTCCTCGTCCGCATCAAGGAGAACATCGAGGACCCGCGGCGCCTGCTGCTGGACGTCTGATCCGCACAAGGGGACTGCGGGAGGCACCATCCTCCCGCGCCCGACCGCCGGGGGCGAAGGCTCCCGGACCTAAAAAAGGCGCCTCACGGCGCCTTTTTCTTTGCCGTCCCGCCGCCGAGCGCCTGCCTTCGCAGGCATCACACCAGCACGGCGGCGATCCTCGTCGCGGTATCCTCCGGCTTCATCACCCGCTCAGCGGGCAGGCGCAGGGTCATGGTGGTCCCGGCGCCGAGCGTGCTGGCGCAGGTCAGCGAGCCGCCGTGCAGCTCCATGAAGTTCTTGGAGATCGACAGCCCCAGCCCGGTGCCCTCGAACTGGCGGCTGGCCGAGTTGTCGGCCTGCCGGAAGGGCTGGAACAGATGATCCATGAATTCCCTCGGAATGCCGATCCCGGTGTCGGCCACCGAGAGCACCAGGGCGCCGTCCTCCTCGACGCGGGCGGCCAGGGTGACGCTGCCGCCGACGGGCGTGAACTTCACCGCGTTGGACAGCAGGTTCAGCAACACCTGCTTGAAGGCACGACGGTCGACCCAGATGGCGGGAAGGCCGCCGGACACGCCGTTGCGCAGGTCCACCCCGTTGTCGGCGGCGCGGTCGCGGACCATGGTCAGGCACTGGGCCACCGCCTCGCAGGGGTCGATCACCTCTTCGGACAGTTCGTAGCGGCCCGCCTCGATCTTCGACATGTCGAGCACGGCGTTCACGATGTCCAGCAGATGCTTGCCGCTGTCGTGGATATCCTTGGCGCAGGACTTCTGGCGGTCGTTGAGCTTGCCGAAGAACTCGCTGTCGAGGATTTCCGAGAAGCCGATGATGGCGTTCAACGGCGTGCGCAGCTCATGGCTCATGTTGGCCAGGAACTCGGACTTGGCGCGGTTGGCCATTTCCGCCTGGCTCTTGGAGGCGAGAAGCTCGGCCTCCTGCTGTCGGCGCTTGGTGACGTCGCGGATGACGCCCACGAAGACGCGGCGCGGCGCCCCCTTCTCCTCCGGCCCGCTCTCATCCGGTCCGCCCTCTCCGTCCGGTCCGCCCAGCCGCAGCGCGCTGACCGCCAGATTGATCGGGAAGGTGCCGCCGTCGCGGCGCAGCGCCAGGACCTCGCGGTCGTTGCCGATGATGCGCGAACCGGCGTTCGGACGATACTCGGCCATCGAGCGGTCGTGGCCGGCGCGGAAGCCTTCCGGCAGCAGGATGTTGACGCTCTGCCCCACCACCTCCGCCTCGGCATAGCCGAACATGCGCTCCGCCGCGGGGTTGAAGGTTTCGATGATGCCACGGGAATCGATGGTGACCACCGCGTCCACCATGGATTCCAGGATGCCGCGGATGCGGCGGGAGGCGCGCTCCAGCCGGTTCTGGTCCTGCTCCCGCCGGGACTGCTGCCGTTCCACATACCAGGTCAACAGGGCGATCACCATGGACATGGCCAAGCCCATGGCGATCCAGACCGCGCTGTCGCGTTTCCACTCGCCCAGCGCCTCGGCCTTCGGCAACGTCGCGGCGACGGTGAAGGGATAGTCGGCGACGCGGCGGACGCTGGCGATGCTGGGACGGCCGTCGGTGGGCAGCACGGTGTCCAACGTCGCCGCATCGCGTGTGCGCAGCGCGGCGTCGACCTCCGGCCAGTCGCCCAGCGTGGCGAGACGCCGATGGCCCTCGTCCCAGGGGCGGGGGGCTGTCCCTTTTACAACACTGACGCTGCCCACGATCCACCCAGTGGCGA
>NZ_WHOR01000301.1:0-6438 GCF_013340925.1 Azospirillum formosense | reverse complement strand
CGCGCAGCTGGAGAGGGCATGGGGCGCGCAGGTTTGGAAAGAGCACCGGCGTGTGCGGGGCCCCGCCGTGCCGGGCCCGCCCCCCCAGCGCGCCAAGCGGTGTCATCCCCTGCCCGTGGGCGGCGCCCAGGCGGCAGCCGGCGGCCAGCGCCACGCGGGCGGCGACGATCTTGGTCACCATGCCGCCGGAGCTGTAGCCGGGCGGCGGTTCGCCCGCCATGTTCTCGATGTCGGAGGTCAGTTCCTGGACGACCGGGATGTGCCGGGCGTCGGGGTCCTTGCGCGGGTCGGCGGTGTAGAGGCCGTCGATGTCCGACAGCAGGACCAGCGTGTCGGCGCTGATCATCTGGGCGACGCGGGCGGCCAGACGGTCGTTGTCGCCGAAGCGGATCTCCGCGGTGGCGACCGTGTCGTTCTCGTTGATGACGGGGACGGCGCCCAGCTTCAGCAGCGTGTCGATGGTGGCGCGGCCGTTGAGGTGGCGGCGGCGCTCCTCGGTGTCCTCCAGCGTCACCAGCACCTGGGCGACGGTCAGGCCGTGGCGGGCCAGCGTTTCCTGATAGGCGGCGGCGAGCCGGATCTGGCCGGTGGCGGCGGCGGCCTGCTTCTCCTCCAGCCGCAGGGCGCGCCCGACGAGGCCGAGATGCTCACGCCCGCAGGCGACGGCGCCGGAGGTGACGATCACCACCTCCTGGCCGCGCTTGCGGCAGGCGGCCACGTCGTCGGCCAGCGCGTCCAGCCACTCGCGGCGCATCCGGCCGGTGGCGCTGTCGACGAGCAGGGCGGAGCCGATCTTGACGACCAGCCGCCGCGCCTCGAGCAACGTGGGGAGCAGGGAGAGGGTCTCAGCCTTTGGCGTTGTCGTCGCCGTTGCCGCTGTGTTCGGTGTCGTCACCGTCATCGTCGCCTTCATCGTCCCAGTCATCCCCATCCGAGTCGGAGTCGCTGTCCGCCTCTTCGGGGAGATCGTCGTACTCGCCCGTCTCCTCGTTCCAGCCCGCATACTCGTCGTCCATCTTCTGGCCCACCGGAGGCCGGGGGATGGAGCGCGTGACCGGAGCCTGGATGACGTCGGGCTCCTCTTCCTTGGACTGTTTGATGAGCGTGAGCAAGCGGTAAAGCACCGCCTGGACGCCCTGGCCGGTGGCGCCGGACAGAACCATCACCTCCGCGCCCGAGGCCGCCTCCAGCGCGGCCTTCTTCTCCGCAATCTCCTCGTCGAGCAGGGCGTCGGCCTTGTTCAGCCCGACGATCTCCAGCTTGTCGGCGAGGTTGCCGCCGTAGGCGACCAGCTCGTTGCGGATGGTGGTGTAGGACTGGACCACATCCTCCGCCGTGCCGTCGATCAGGTGGAGCAGCACGCGGGTGCGCTCCACATGGCCGAGGAAGCGGTCGCCGAGCCCATGCCCCTCGTGCGCGCCCTCGATCAGGCCGGGGATGTCGGCGATGACGAATTCCTCGTCACCGGCGCGGACGACGCCCAGGTTGGGGGCCAGCGTGGTGAAGGGGTAGTCGGCGATCTTCGGGCGCGCCGCCGTGGTTGCGGCCAGGAAGGTGGACTTGCCGGCGTTGGGCAGGCCGAGCAGGCCGGTGTCGGCGATCAGCTTCAGCCGCAGCCAGACCCAGCGCTCCTCGCCCGGCCAGCCGGGGTGCGACTTGCGCGGGGCGCGGTTGGTCGGGGTCTTGTAATGGGCGTTGCCGAAGCCGCCGTCGCCGCCCTTCAGGAAGACGACGCGCTGGCCGGGCTCCGTCAGGTCGAGCAGCACGGTCTCCTGATCCTCGTCCAGGATCTGGGTGCCGACCGGCACGCGCAGGACCACGTCCTCGCCCCTGGCGCCGTTGCGGTTGGCGCCCATGCCGTGGTTGCCGCGCTGCGCCTTGAAATGCTGCTTGTAGCGGTAGTCGATCAGCGTGTTGAGGCCGTTCACGACCTCGATCACGACGTCGCCGCCACGGCCGCCGTTGCCGCCGTCCGGTCCGCCGTACTCGATGAACTTCTCGCGGCGGAAGGCGATGGCGCCGGGGCCGCCGTCGCCGCTTTTCAGATACACCTTGGCTTGATCGAGGAACTTCATCGGGGACCGTGCCGGCCAATCTACCGTTTGCGCACCGTCCTCCAACCGAGGGAAGGGGGCGGTGACCACACCATCAACAAAAGAAAATCGGGGGCCGGTTGCCCGAACCCCCGATCATTCCAACACACCGTACGGGCCGGACGAGATTACTCGGCCGCGACCGCCGGGACCTCGACCGCCTCGATGGCGACGTAGGTGCGCCCCTGGGCGCTGTGCTTGAAGGCCACCACGCCGTCCATCTTGGCGAACAGGGTGTGGTCCTTGCCGATGCCGACGTTCTCACCGGGGTGGAACTTCGTGCCGCGCTGGCGGACGATGATGTTGCCGGCGACGACGTTCTCGCCACCGAAACGCTTCACGCCGAGGCGGCGGCCAGCGGAATCGCGGCCGTTGCGCGAAGAACCGCCTGCTTTTTTATGGGCCATGGGGAGTTACTCCTGTGACTGGTCGGCGGCCGTTCAGGCGGCGCCGTTGATCCCGGTGATGCGCAGGACGGTCAGGTCCTGGCGGTGGCCGTTCTTACGGCGGTAGTTCTGGCGGCGCTTCTTCTTGAAGACGATGATCTTCGGACCGCGATCCTGGGCGACGATCTCGGCGGTCACAGCAGCGCCGGCAACCGTCGGGGTGCCAAGGGTGGTGCTGCCGCCGTCGCTGACCATCAGCACGTCGTTGAGCGTGATGGAAGCGCCGGCCTCGGCCTCGAGCTTCTCAACGCGGATCACGTCGCCATTGGCGACCTTGTACTGCTTGCCGCCGGTGCGGATCACTGCAAACATCGTCGTCACTGCCTATCTCAAAACAAACGGAAGGGCCGCTCGCCCACCGTTTGAGGTGCAAGCCCGTTCGTGAGAGCGGGGATTTAACCGATGGGCCACCGGGAGTCAACAGGCATGGTGGCATTTTCCCGTTCATTTTCCTGCAAACAAGGGCTTGCATCCCCCCGGGCTTTTGGGTAGGTTCCGCGCCACCCCGGAAACGGGGCAGCGGATGGGTGGCAGAGCGGTTGAATGCACCGCACTCGAAATGCGGCATACCCGCAAGGGTATCGGGAGTTCGAATCTCCCCCCATCCGCCACTCTCATTCGAGCGAACGCTCACACGAAGAAGCCTTCCCGACCGGGAAGGCTTTTTTCGTTTCCCGCCTGGGGCGTTCCTCAGCGGTTCTTGAGCATTGCCAGCGCCGCCTCGAACAGCAGGCTGCCCGGTTCGGCGAAGCGGTCGACCACGCTGAAATGGTCGGCGCCCGGCTCCACGATCTCCCGCACCGCGTTGCCCTGCGCCGCCCAGGCCAGGGCGTAGTCGGCCTGCTGGCGATGCATGGCGTCGGTCTCAAGACCGCCCAGCGCCGGCATCAGCAGCGGGGCGGGGGCGGGAACGGCGTGGATCGGGCTCAGCCGCCGCGCCGAGTCGGGATCGAGCCGCAGCTGCTCGTTCACCTCGAAGCCGAGCATCGGCTCCAGGTCGTAGAGGCCGCTGATCGGAATGCCCCCGGCCACGCGGTCGCGATTCTCCGAGACCAGCTTGGCTGTCAGGTGGCCGCCCGCCGAATGGCCGGACACCACCACCCGCCGCGGATCGCCGCCGAAGCCGGCCGCGTTGTCGAACACCCAGTCCAGCCCGGCCTGGGCGTGGCCGCACAGCTCGTCCATCGTCACGTCCGGGCACAGGCCGTAGCCGAGCAGGACGACCGCCACACCGCGCTCCACATAGGGAGCGGCGATGAAGGAATGCTGGTCCTTCGACAGGGCGCGCCAGTAGCCGCCATGGATGAAGACCAGCACCGGCGCCCCCTCCCCGGCGGGGAAGACGTCGGCGCGCTGGCGCGGGTGCGGGCCGGTGGGAATGTCATAGCGGCCGTCCAGCCGCGCGCGCACCGCCTCGCTCTCCGCCTGCCAGCGGGCGAAATAGGCCGGGTGCTCCGGCACCAGCTTGCGGAAATTGTACTGGCGGTCGATCTCGGCGGCGGTCATGCCGGAGTATAGGGGTTCAGACGCCAAGATAGCGCTCCTTCAACGTGGGGTCGGCGAGCAGGGCGGCGGAACTGCCGGACCACACCAGCCGCCCCTTCTCGATGACGTGATGGCGGTCGGCCAGGGCGGCGAGGGCGTGGACGTTCTTGTCCACCACCAGGATTGCCTGCCCCTCGCCCTTCAGGCGGGCGAGGCAGTCCCAGATCTCCTGCCGGACCAGCGGGGCCAGCCCCTCCGTCGCCTCGTCGAGGATCAGCAGCTTGGGGTTGGTCATCAGGGCGCGCCCGACGGCGAGCATCTGCTGCTCCCCGCCCGACAGGTTGCGGGCGAGGTTGCCGGCGCGCTCGGCCAGCCGGGGGAACAGGGCGTGCACCCGCTCCACCGTCCAGGGATCGCGCCGCGCGAAGCGGTTGGCGGCGGTGGCGATCAGGTTCTCGCGCACGGTCAGGGTGGGGAAGACCTGCCGCCCCTCCGGCACCAGGGCGATGCCGGCCCGCGCGATGCGGTGCGGCGGCCGGCCGGCGATCTCCGCCCCCTCGAAGGCGATGGAGCCGCCGGTCGGCGGCACGAGGCCCATGATGGCCTTGATGGTCGTCGTCTTGCCCATGCCGTTGCGGCCCATCAGGGTCACCGCCTCGCCGGCGTCGACGGACAGCTCCATGCCGAACAGCGCCTGGCTGGAGCCGTAGGCGGCGGTCAGGTTGGCGACGCGCAGCATCAGGCCACCTCCAGCTCGTCGCCCAGATAGGCCTCGCGCACCGCCGGGTCGTTGCGGATCTGCGCCGGGGTGCCGCTGGCGAGGTCCTTGCCGCGCACCAGCACGGTGATGCGGTCGGCCAGCGCGAAGACGGCGTCCATGTCGTGCTCCACCAGCAGGATCGTCACGCCGCCCTTCAGCTCCTGCAGCAGTTCGACCATGCGGGCGGAGTCCTCCGGTCCCATGCCGGCCATCGGCTCGTCGAGCAGGAGCAGCCGCGGCCCGGTGGCCAGGGCCATCGCCAGTTCGAGCTGCCGCTTCTCGCCATGGGCCAGCGCGTCGGCGCGGGTGTCGGCCCGCGCCCCCAGCCCGACCCGCTCCAGCACCGCACGGGCGGGATCGGCCAGCCGCCGGTCGCGCGCGGCGTCGCGCCAGAAGCGGAAGCTGTGCCCGGCGTGGGCCTGCACCGCCAGCGCCACGTTGTCCAGCGCGGTGAAGCTGGGGAAGATCGAGGTGATCTGGAAGCTGCGCGCCAGCCCGCGCTGCGCCCGCTTGTGCACGGGCAGGCCGGTCACGTCGCGCCCGTCGAACAGGATGGTCCCGGAATCGGGGGTCAGCTCCCCCGACAGCTGGCCGATCAGGGTGGTCTTGCCGGCCCCGTTCGGGCCGATCAGGGCGTGCAGCTCGCCCTCCGCGACGGACAGCGAGAGGCCGTCGGTGGCGGCCAGACCGCCGAAGCGCTTGACCAGCCCGTTTGTGCTCAGCAGGGGGTCGCTCACGGGCGCCTCCCGGTGACGACGCCCCACAACCCTTTGCGGGCGTACAGCACCAGCAGGATCAGCACCGGCCCCAGCACGATCTTCCAATGCTCGCCCAGCCCGGCGTGGGCGAGGTCCATCAGCTCCGGCACGAATTCCTCCAGCAGCAGCAGCGCGGCGGCGCCCAGCACCGGGCCGATCAGCGTGCCGATGCCGCCCAGCACGACCATCACGATCAGATCGCCCGAACGGCTCCAATGCAGATACTGCGGCCCGACGAACATGGTGGCGTTGGCGAGCAGCGCCCCGGCCAGCCCGGCCAGCGCCCCGGCGATGACGAAGGCGGCGAGCTTGTAGCGGGTGACCGGGTAGCCGAGGGCGGCCATCCGCCGCTCGTTGTCCTTGGCGCCGCGGATCACCCGCCCGAAGCGGGAGTTGACCAGCCGCCAGCCCAGGACCAGCGCCGCCACCAGAAGACCGAGCACCACGTAATAGAAGGTGGTGTGGTCGGTGATGTTCAGCGGGGCGGGCAGGGTGGAGCGGCTCCACAGCGCGATGCCGTCGTCCCCGCCATAGGCCTTCAGCCCGGTCATCAGGTAGAACAGCATCTGGGCGAAGGCCAGCGTGATCATGATGAAGGGCACGCCGGTGGTGCGCAGCGAGATCGCCCCCACCGGCAGCGCCGCCAGCGCCCCGGCCAGCATGGCCAGCGGCCAGACGATCAACCCGTTCACCGTGCCGGGAAAGCCGAACAGCGTCGATCCGTCCGCCTGGTGGGCGAACAGGATGCCGACGGCGTAGCCGCCGATCCCGACGAAGGCGGCGTGGCCGAAGCTGACCATCCCGCCTAATCCCAGGATCAGGTCGAGGCTGACCGCCGCCAGGGCGAAGACCAGGATGCGCGTCGCCAGCCGCACGTAGAAGGGCTCCCCCATCCA
>NZ_WHOR01000300.1:0-6458 GCF_013340925.1 Azospirillum formosense | reverse complement strand
TCTTCGAACAATGGCTGACCCGTGTGGGCGCGCCCTCCCTGGACTTGGTGGAAGCGAAGGGCAGGGGCGACGGGGTGGCGCTGACCCTGCGCCAAAGCGAGCCGGCCTACGGCCTGACCGTGCCGGTGGAGGTGCAAACCGCGGCGGGAGTGGAGCGCCGCACCATCCGCCTCGACGGCCGCGAAGCGACCGTGACGATCCCGACCGCCGCCGCGCCGCGGGCGCTGGCGGTCGATCCGGGCTTCGGCCTGTTCCGCCGTCTGGCGCCGGGGGAGGCTCCGCCAACCCTGCGCGACGTGACGCTGGACCACGCGGCCACCACGGTCATCGCCGCCGACGGCCCGGCCGCAGAGGCCGCCCGCGCGCTGGCCGAACGGTTGGCGGACGGCAAGCCGCGCATCGCCACCGCGGACCGCGCCAACCCAGACGCCCCGCTTGCCGTGATCGGGGCGGCGGGGGAGGTCGACCGGCTGCTGGCCCGGCTCGGCCTGCCGCCGCTGCCGGACAGCCTCAAGGGTCGCGGGACGGCGCGGGTGTGGACCGCAAGAACCCCACGGGGCCGCCCGCTGCTGGCGGTGGCCGCGGACGACGCGGCGGCGCTCCAGGCGCTGCTGCGCCCATTGCCCCATTACGGGCGGCAGAGCTGGCTGGTCTTCGAGGGCGCCCGCGCCGTGGACCGCGGCGTCTGGCCCGCCGGGGACAGCCCGTTGCGTGTGTCTTTCGAGTAGTTCCGCCCGCCCGTCCTCTGTCCATGGAGCATACCCCGCCTTTGCCTGTTGTAGGGGAAACGGCGCGCGATGCGCGCGTTCTGCGGGAGAATGCACATGTCTCGGATGACGAAGACTTTCCTCGGAACTCTGGCCGGCCTCGGCGTGGCGGCGGCGCTGGCCCTGCCCGCGGCGGCGGCCCCCGGCGACATCCATACGGTGACCGGCGAGAAGGTGAACCTGCGCGCGGCCCCGTCCGACAACGCCTCGGTCCGCTCCACGGTCACCCGCGGCGACGAGGTGATCGAGCTGAAGCAGGAGGGCAACTGGATCGGCGTGCGCTCGATGCGCACCGGCGAGGAGGGTTGGGTCTTCGGCGACCTCGTGAAGCGGCAGACGCCGAGCACGTTGGGCGGCGCGTCGTCCGCGGCGTCGGACGCCGGGTTCGGGCGCATCTCTTCGGGCTTCGACGGGCTGCTGGCCGGCATCAACAACCAGCTCGGCTACCGCTTCGCGGAGAAGGTGGAACAGTCGGGCAACGGCACGCTGCGCGTCATCCCGACCCAGGAATGGCTCTACAACACCAGCCGCGAGGCCAAGATCTACGCGGCGCTGGCGCTCTACGAGATGTGGAAGAACCACAACAACGGACGTCCGGTCAGCGTGGCGCTGGGTTCCCCCGGTTCCTCGGCCATCGCCATCGAGGATTCGGGGCGGGGGCCGGAGCTGTCGCTGCCCATGATGGGCGCCTCCAAGTAGGACGGTTCGCGGCGCGGCAAGCGTGATGCCGCCGCGCCGCGCCCCATTCTTGATCCGCATCAACGCCAGCGCTTCCCGCCGCCGTCCAAATGCCATGACGGCAGGCGGAAGGGGCGGGTGCGATGAAATACGTCGATGAATTCCGGGACGCGGCGCTGGCCCGCGGCATCGCCGCCGCCATCGCGCGGGAAGCGGCGACCGGGCGGACCTATCACCTGATGGAGTTCTGCGGCGGCCACACCCACGCGGTGTCCCGCTACGGCATCCCCGACCTGCTGCCGGACACCGTGCGGATGATCCACGGTCCGGGCTGCCCGGTCTGCGTCCTGCCGGTGGGGCGGATCGACGACGCCATCGCCATCGCCCGCCAGCCCGGCGTGATCCTGTGCACCTACGGCGACGTGCTGCGCGTGCCGGGATCGGGGCGGGTCAGCCTGCTGAAGGCCAAGGCCGAGGGGGCGGACGTGCGGATGGTCCTGTCGACCATGGACGCCCTGCGCATCGCCGAGGACAATCCCGACCGCGACGTCGTCTTCCTCGCCATCGGCTTTGAGACGACCACCCCGCCGACCGCGGTGGCCGTTCACGCCGCCAAGGCCAAGGGCCTCAGGAACTTCAGCGTCTTCTGCAACCACGTCCTGACCCCGGCGGCCATCCGGGGCATCATGGACAGCCCGGAGGTGCGGGAGATGGGCACGCTGCCGCTCGACGGCATCGTCGGGCCGGCCCACGTCTCCGTGGTCATCGGCAGCCGCCCCTACGGGTTCGTGGCGGAAACCTACCGCAAGCCGGTGGTGATCGCCGGTTTCGAGCCGCTGGACGTCCTCCAGGCCATCCTGATGCTGATCCGGCAGGCGAACGAGGGGCGGGCGGCGGTGGAGAACCAGTTCACCCGCGCGGTGACCCCGGACGGCAACCAAAAGGCCCAGCGGCTCGTCGCCGACACCTTCGACGTGCGCCCCAGCTTCGAATGGCGGGGCCTCGGCTCCCTCCCCGACAGCGGCTTGCGGTTGAAGGAGGCGTTCGCCGCCTTCGACGCGGAGCGGCGATTCGCCATGCCGGGCCGCGCGGTGCCCGACCACAAGGGCTGCGAATGCGGCGACATCCTGCGCGGGGTGAAGAAGCCAAGCGATTGCAGGCTGTTCGGAACCGTCTGCACGCCGGAGAATCCGATGGGCTCCTGCATGGTGTCGGCGGAGGGCGGCTGTGCTGCCCATTACACCTATGGGCGCTTCCGCGACCACCGATAGGCGGTGCCGTGACCGTTGGTTTCAACCGCGAACGGTTTGTCACGAAATATTTCGGCGGGGAAGCTATTCGCCCATTGCACGGCTAACCTTTTGCGGGGGTTTGGAGGAGGCTGATAGGTTCGTTCCTGAACAAAAGAACAGGAGGGGACTTCCCGTATGAAACGCCGTTCATTCCTTGCCAGCGCCGGTGTCGGCGTCGCGGCCAGCACCCTGGCGGCTCCGGCCATCGCGCAGAGCACGCCGGAAGTGCATTGGCGCCTCGCCTCCAGCTTCCCGAAGAGCCTGGACACCATCTACGGCGCCGCCGACGTGATTTCGCGCCGCGTCGCCGCCATCACCGACAACAAGTTCACGATCCGTCCCTTTGCCGCCGGTGAGATCGTTCCCGGCCTCCAGGTGCTCGACGCCGTGCAGAACGGCACGGTCGAGTGCGGCCACACCGCCAGCTATTACTATGTCGGCAAGGACCCGACCTTCACCTTCGATTCGACGGTGCCGTTCGGCCTGAACGCCCGCCAGCAGAACGCCTGGATTCTCCAGGGCGGCGGCATGGAACTGCTGCGCGAGTTCTTCAAGGGCTACAACGTCGTCAACTTCCCGGCGGGCAACACCGGCACCCAGATGGGCGGCTGGTTCCGCAAGGAGATCAAGACGGTCCAGGACCTGAGCGGCCTGAAGTTCCGCATCGGCGGCTTCGCCGGCCAGGTGCTGACCAAGCTGGGCGTCGTGCCGCAGCAGATCGCCGGCGGCGACATCTACCCGTCGCTGGAGAAGGGCACCATCGACGCCGCCGAGTGGATCGGCCCCTACGACGACGAGAAGCTCGGCTTCAACAAGGTCGCCAAGTACTACTATTACCCCGGTTGGTGGGAAGGCGGCCTGAACGTGTCGCTGCTCGTCAACCAGCAGAAGTGGGAAGAGCTGCCGAAGCCCTATCAGGCGGCCCTGGAAGCGGCCTGCTTCGAGGCGCTGGCGATCATGAACGCCAAGTACGACGCCGACAACCCCGCCGCCCTGAAGCGTCTGGTGGCCGGTGGAGCCCAGCTCCGTCCCTTCCCGCGCGAGGTGATGGAGGCCTGCTACAAGGCGGCCTACGAGCTGTACGACGAGACCGCCAAGAACAACCCGAAGTTCGCCAAGATCTACGAGCCGTGGAAGAAGTTCCGCGACGAGGAATTCCTGTGGTTCCGCGTTGCCGAGAACAGCTTCGACAACTTCACCTTCACCGCCGGCCAGCGCCGTTGATGAAGGCGCGGTGCGGCGCGTCACGGCGCCGCACCGTTTCGGCCGCTACTGGGCGGCCACTTTCTGGGACAGGCGTTGCAGATCCTGCGACGCGCGGTCGGCGATGCGCTGGGCGGCGACCAGCGTGTCCGTCAGAGTGCCGACGTCCGGCGCGATCTCCCCCGCGGCGTCGGACATTTCGTCCAGGGCCTTCACCGCGGTGTCGATCAGGCGGATGACCAGCCCCGCGGGGCCGTCGGCGTTGTCGTACCCAGCCATTCCAAAATCTCCATGGTTGCGCAACCCAGCCCGAACGACACGGGCACGAGTTTCCATGGAGGGGGCGGGCCGCGCAAGCCGCTTGTTGCGGCGCACGCGTTCCCGCACCGTCCGGGCCGGCGTCAGTGGATGCCCGGCGCCTCCTGCCCGGTGCTCGCCACATACTCGGTGTAGCCGCCGCCGTACTGGTGGATGCCCTCCGGCGTCAGCTCCAGCACCCGGTTCGACAGGGCGGCCAGGAAATGGCGGTCGTGCGAGACGAACAGCATGGTGCCCTCATAGGCGCCCAGCGCCGAAATCAGCATCTGCTTGGTGTCGAGGTCGAGGTGGTTGGTCGGCTCGTCCAGCACCAGGAAGTTGGGCGGGTTGAACAGCATGATCGCCATGACCAGCCGGGCCTTCTCGCCGCCGGACAGCACGCGGCACTTCTTCTCCACGTCGTCGCCGGAGAAGCCGAAGCAACCGGCGAGTGCACGCAATGCTCCCTGGCTCGCCTGCGGGAAGGAGGTCTCCAGCGATTCGAAGATGGTCTTGTCGCCGTCGAGCAGGTCCATGGCGTGCTGGGAGAAATAGCCCATGCGCACGCTGCCGCCGACCGTGACGGTGCCGTTGTCCGGCTCGGTCGCGCCGGCCACCAGCTTCAGCAGCGTCGACTTGCCGGCGCCGTTGACGCCCATGACGCACCAGCGCTCCTTGCGGCGGATCGTCAGGTCCAGCCCCTCGTAGATGGTCCGGCTGCCGTAGCCCTTGTGCACGTTCTTCAGCACCGCCACGTCGTCGCCGGAGCGCGGGGCCGGCGGGAAGTCGAAGGTCACGATCTGGCGGCGCTTCGGCGGCTCGAACCGCTCGATCTTGTCGAGCTTCTTCACCCGGCTCTGGACCTGGCTGGCGTGGGAGGCGCGGGCCTTGAAGCGCTCGATGAACTTCAGCTCCTTGGCCAGCATGGCCTGCTGGCGCTCGAACTGCGCCTCCTGCTGCTTCTCGCGCAGCGCCCGCTGGCGCTCGTAGAAGCCGTAGTCGCCGGAGTAGCTGGTCAGCGACCCGCTGTCGATCTCGATGATCTTGTTGACGATGCGGTTCATGAACTCGCGGTCGTGCGAGGTCATCAGCAGCGCGCCCTCGAAGCCCTTGAGGAAACCTTCCAGCCAGATCAGGCTTTCGATGTCCAGATGGTTGCTCGGTTCGTCGAGCAGCATGACCTCGGGCCGCATCAGCAGGATGCGGGCCAGCGCCACGCGCATCTTCCAGCCGCCGGACAGCATGCCGACGTCCATGTCCATCATCTCCTGGCTGAAGCTGAGGCCGGCCAGCACCTCGCGCGCCTTGCCCTCCAGCTCGTAGCCGCCCAGCTCGTCGAAGCGGGCCTGGACCTCGCCGTAGCGTTCGATGATGGCGTCCATCTCGTCGGCGCGGTCGGGGTCGGCCATGGCGGCCTCCAGTTCGGCCAGCTCCGCGGCGACGGTGCTGACCGGGCCGGCGCCGTCCATCACCTCGGCGACGGCGGAGCGGCCGGACATCTCGCCGACGTCCTGGTTGAAGTAGCCGATGGTCGCCTGCTTCTCGATCGCCACCTGACCGGTGTCCGGCAAATCCTCGCCGGTGATCATGCGGAACAGCGTCGTCTTGCCCGCCCCGTTGGGACCGACCAGCCCGATCTTTTCGCCCCGGTTCAACGCCGCCGATGCTTCGAGGAAGAGGATTCGGTGACCATTCTGCTTGCTGATGTTGTCGAAGCGGATCATGTGCGGCTGCGTTCCTGCGGCGTTGTTCCCATGGCGTGGCGGGGGCTCTTATGCCACAGGATGCGCGGCGCGATGGAGTCCAGATCGGCGCCATGCGAAAATCGCATTCCGAAAACGGCTCGATGGGAAAGATTGCCGTCATGGGGCGTCCACAGGTTTGGGACTATTGGCGTCCCATCGGCAGTGGCATCGGCATCGTCGAGCTGGGGACGGTGCGCGGCCGCGACGTGGCCTTGCCGGTGCATTTCCATCGCGAGGATCAGGTGACCTTCGTCCTCGCCGGGCGGCGGCGCTTCGTCATTGCGGGCGACCTGTGCGAGGCCGGTCCCGGCGAGGGTGTGCACATCCCGGCGGGCCTGCCGCACCGGTCGCTGTCCGGGCCGGACGAGGTCGTCTGCGTCAACCTCTACACGCCGCCCGGCCTCCACGCCGCGCCGGAGGTGATCGCCGGTCTGGCCCGGCACTGGCGGAGGACGGGCGGCGTGTAGAGGTTGACG